>NZ_JBSGTX010000018.1:3106-4030 GCF_053607625.1 Streptomyces sp. NPDC055103 | reverse complement strand
ACCGGAAGCCGAACCCGGACCGACCCCGGAACCCGGACCAGCCCCGAGACCTGTCCGCCGGCGGACGCGAACCGGTCCGGCTCGCCCGGGGACGGTGCACGCTCGGGTACAGGCGAGCCGGCAGTCCCGAACCGGGCCCAAGCGCCTGTCGCACGAGCAGGTGGTCGAGCTGGTCCTCCCCCACGTGCCCGACGTCCTGAGAGAGGACGGCAACGCCCAGATCACCCGAGCCCAGCTCCGGAAGATCATGCGCAGCCACGAGATCCCGCTCAGCAACGAACATCTGACCCCGGTCCTGGCCCTCGTACGGGCCGCCTCCCCGACCTCTACTTCCCCCAAAGGAGCTGCTCGATGAAGACCTGCGACCGCTTCAACCGGATAAAGGCCGGTTTCGAGAATGACCTCGCCATCCTGAACAGCCACGCTGCCCAGCACGAGGGGAGCAACCCGGCGAAGGCGAGCAGCCGGATCGCCAAGGGCGTCAAGCTGAACATGGGGCGGGCGCTCTCTCGCCACTACTCCCGGTGCAGGCTCTGCTGCTGAACCCGGAATCCCGACGGTGGCCCGGCCTCGCCGGGCCACCGCCCCGTTCGCCTAAGCGCCCCGGCTCCGAAGGAACCCCATGTCCGCCACCTCTCCCTGCTCCGATTCCGGTGCCGGCCGTCCGCTCCCGGCGGTCGTGTCCTCGCTTCCCCTGTACGGTTCGGCTGACGACAACTCGGTCTCCGACGGAGCAAGTTATCGGCCAAGACACTCTTCCCCGTCGGGGAAGCGCGTCTTGGCCATGCCCGCCCTGGAGGGGGCGGGAGTGGGGGGGCGCCCCGGGGGGGGGGGGGGACCCGGGCCCGCGCCCGGGGGGGGGGGGCGCGGCGAGACCCCCCCTCCCCCCCCCCCCCCCCGGCCCCACAACCCCAAACACCCCGC
>NZ_JBSGTX010000018.1:0-3096 GCF_053607625.1 Streptomyces sp. NPDC055103 | reverse complement strand
CTCCCGCCCCCCCCCTATACCCACCCTGCTTTTGGCGGGGCCCGGTTATTTTGTTAAAATCCCCCCGGCCCGGGGGGGGGGGGGGTGGGGCCCCCCCGGGGGGGGTGCTGGACCACGAGGCGGCGACCGAGGGCGGATCGCAGCCGGAGAAGCCCGAGCTCCGCCGCAAGCGCCGTGCCGCGAAGACCGCTTCGCGCAAGCGCTCGCCGAAGCCCGATCCTGACAAGCGCTCCTACGTGTGCAGCGTCCGTCTCAACACCGCCGAGAAGCAGCAGCTCGCCGGCGCCGCCGCTGCCGCCCGTACGAGCCTTCCGGCCTTCCTCGCCCGCGCTGCGTTGGCCGCTGCCCGTGACCCGGAGTCCGCAGCCGGTTCCATCGCCGGCGAACGCGAGCTGATCTCCGAGGTCTTCGCCGCGCGCCGGCACCTCGGTCACGTCGGCAACAACCTCAACCAGATCGCCCGGGCGGTCAACTCCGGCGACCGGCCAGCGGACGCACAGCTTGACGCCGTCCTCGACGCCGTCCGCCGGGCGACCGAGCGCGTCCAGGCCGCCACCGACAAGCTCCTCGAAGGCCGCTAGGAACATGGTCCCGAAGATCCACAAGCGCGGGAAGCGCACCATCGGCCTGCTCTACTACCTATACGGGCCGGGCAAGGCCGAGGAACACGTAGACCCGCACCTCGTGGCGTCCTGGGACCAGGCCGCCCCCGACCCCGGCCGCGATCCTGAAGCGACGTACAAGCAGCTCCAGCAGCTCCTCGACCAGCCCCTCGCCCTCCTCACCGACGACCAGCGGGCGAAGCCGCACGTGTGGCACCTGTCCGTGCGCAACGGTCCCACCGACCGGCTCCTCACGGACGAGGAGTGGGGCGACGTCGCCCGGCGCATGGTTGCCGCCGCCGGCATCGACGACCCCGACCAGGGCGCGGGCTGCCGCTGGGTCGCCGTCAGGCACGCCGACGACCACATCCACATCCTCGCCACCCTCGCCCGCGAGGACGGCTACCGGCCCGACCTCGACCGCGACGCCGTCCGCGTCCAGGCCGAGGCCCGCCTCCTGGAGCAGGAACTCGGGCTGCGCCGCCTCAAGCCCGGCGACGGCACCGCCGCCCAGCGGCCCACCAGCGCCGAACGACACAAGGCCGAGCGCCAGGGCCGCGAGCGCACCGCCCGCGAAGAACTCCGTGAGACCGTGCGGCGGGCTGTGGCCGGCGCGGTCAGCGAGGAGGAGTTCTTCGGCCGCCTGGCCGCCGCCGGTCTTCTGGTGAAGACGCGCGTGGCCCCGTCCGGTGACCTGCTGGGCTTCAAGGTCGCACTGCCCGACGACCGCAACAAGGACGGCGAACCCGTGTACTACCCCGGCGCCCGCCTCGCCCCCGACCTCAGCCTGCCCCGCATCCGCGAACGCTGGTCCGCGGACACTGTCCCCCAGGACGGCGACACGGTCCGGCCCCTGCGCCCTGCGGACCCGGCCATGGCGCGGCGCAGCACAGCGGCGGTCGCCTGGCAGGCCCTCCTGATCGTCGAGCAGGGCGAGGACGGCCTGGCCGCCGCGCACATCGCCGCCGCCGGCGAGGTCCTCGACGCGCTCGCGAAGACGTCCGCCGCCCACACCCGAAGCGACCTCCAGGAAGCAGCCCGGGCGTTCGAGCGCGCCTCCCGCTCGCACGTCCGCGCCGTACGCGGGCACGACCGTGCCCTGCGGCAGGCCGCCCGCGATCTCGTTCGCGGCGGGCCGGCCCTCGGCCGCGGCGAGGACGGCGCGAGCACCGCCATGGCGATCGACATGCTGTTCTTCCTGATCACCGCCGCCGCCCACTGGCACGCGAGGAAGGGCCACGCGCAGCAGGCCGAGGCCGCCCAGCAGGCCGCCGAGCACCTTCGCTCCGCCTACCGGACCGCCGCCGGCCACCCGCTCGCCGTACTCCACCAGCGCGGCCGGCGCCTCTCCCGGCCCCTGCTCCAGCAGCAGACCGCCATCCTGCGCGAGGCAGTCCCCCACCTCGCCGAGCAGGTCCTCGCCGAGGAGGGGTGGCACGCCCTGGCGGCCACGATCGCTGACGTCGAGGCCGCGGGCCACGACCCGGCCGTCCTGCTCGCTGATGTGGCGGGCCGCCGCGAGCTGGGCACGGCCGAGTCAGTCAGCGACGTCCTGGTGTGGCGACTGCGCCGCGCCGCAGATCTTCCGGCTGACGCCGCGAGCGCTCCCGTTCCTCAGCGCATGCCTGGCACAGCCTCTACTCAGCCTCGCGACCGGGACCGCCGACGGCACCGGTAGCCGGCTCCGCCGTTCACGGATTCGAGAGTTGCCCGACGTCCCGCCCGTGGGGCACTCTCGTCGTCCGCTGCCGGGGCGAGGCAGCCGAATGCGAGGGGAGGCCGTATGTTCGGGCGTAGGAAGGCGCGGAAGAGCGAGGGCGAGCTGGGGCCGGCGGGTGCGCCGTGGCTGGACTACCCAGCGCCGACATGGCCGCAGGAGGCCGCGCCCGTCGAGGAGACCCCGGCCGCGCCGGCGGGCGAGGACTTCCTCCCGGCGGACCTCCGGCTCGATCTGAGCACGAAACGCTTCCTCGTGTGGCGCCGCCCGCTGGTCCTGGAGGGCGAAGTCCGCTCCTGCCCGCAGTGCGCGGCGTACCGCGACTGGGCCATCCTCGCGGTGGAGGGCCAGATCTGGCTCCGGTGCCCTGCCAAGCATGTGACGCCGGAGCCTCGCCTGAGTCTCGAATGGTTCAACCGGAACGCCGGTCCCACCAGCTCGACGTACGGCTCCCTGGACGAGGGCCTGGACGACTTTGGCCTCTGAACCGGTGACGTGGTCCCGCGCCCTGCTCAGCCGCCCCGGGTGCGGCTGGCTTCCCGGACCGCGAGCTCGCCGCCGGCCTCCACGCCGCTGAGGGTATGCGCCGAGCCGGTCCGGAGGAAACCAGGTGCCGGGCGGCCCGACCTCCCGGAAGAATCCAAGGACGCTCGCCAAAGGGCCCGGTGCCAGGTCGAATGACCGGGCACCGGGGCCGGTTTGTGGTGGTGTGTGTGCTGTGGGGCGGGTGTTGGGCCCGAAGAGGTACGAGGCCCTGCGGGCGGCTGACCCCCCGGG
>NZ_JBSGTX010000017.1:0-117156 GCF_053607625.1 Streptomyces sp. NPDC055103 | reverse complement strand
GCTACATCACGCCGTACCAGGCGAGGGTCCGCTGCCATCAACGGCTGAGCCTCGCGGCATAAAACGGAAGTGTCGGGACCTGAGGGGTCACTTCATCATGGATAGCTCCCGTCGGGAACTTCGGGAATCTTCAAGGCTTTCTCGACAAGATGAGGAACCTGGAGGTGTTCGGCATCATCGACGAGGGCGGGCCGAGCAACGAGTGGGAATCCTCCCGAGGGCTCTTCTTCGGCTGGCTTTGGGGTGGAGGCTATCCGCTCCGCGACGTCGAGAAGTTCCGAGGTGGAGACAAGTTCACAGCAATCCTCGCATCTGGCCCCACGTTCTCCGAATGGAGGGGCAAGCTCGTCACCCAGGCCATGAAGGACGGGATGAAGGCCGAGGGAGCGAAGGCCGGCGGGATCAATTTCTCCTACAAGGATGTCGGACCCGAGCCCGGCAGCCCTTGGTGGCGTATCAATTCACTCCGCGGGGCCGCCCTGGATATCAGCGGCACGCTCAGTAACGGAAAGATTGGTACATCCAATTCAGCCCACGCGTTCCTTGGCTCCTATTCAGCGACCGGGAGGATCATTTCTGTCGACCAGAAAAAGGGAACCGTACAGCTCCAGTTCACCGCGAAGAACACTTCCGACTGGAATTCTGCGACTCACCTGGTCCCACGCACATGGAATCCGATGTTCTCAGGCACATTCGGGGCCGCAACAAAGCAGGAGTTCTCCTGGCGTGAGAATCTCCCGATGAACAACTGCATGTGCGTCATGCGATAGATCGACACTGTCGCGGGCGGGCCTTTAGCGGCCCGCCCGCACTCCCGAAAGGAACAGCACTTATATGCTTCTCACCACACCGAGAGGCGCGCGCCTACGACTAGCATTGTGCACCGTCGCCCTGCTCTCGATTACCTCTTGCGCCACGGATGTCACGCTCTCCTCGCTTTCCGACAGCGAAGCGGCCGGCAAGTGGCAGGAGGGCAACGGAGGCATCGTCGAGCTGAGGAAGAACCGCACCTTCACGACGTCCGGAATCAACTGGCGGAATGTTTCCGAAGGCAGCGATTGCCCACAAGCAGAGACAACGACGGGCACCTGGGCCTTCTGGGGTTCCGATCCGGATCACCCCCAGTCCTCCGCTGCGCTCGCGCAGTACACGGCCGGAGACACGATCAACCTCTCCTTCGAAGGCTCCCCTCAAGGGCAGTGCCTGATCAACCTCAACGTCACGAAGAGTGGTAGCACTCTCTGCGTATCGGACGACATCGAGATCCCGTGCTCCCGGGAGGTCACCTTCACCAAGGATGGAGAGAGGACGGCGCCCTGAGGCCCCAAAGTCGCATCGACGAGCCCACGAGCCCCGCAGGGGTGTCGTAGCACAGGGGCTGACCGCAAGGCCGCCACCATCGAGCACAAGAGCTGCACACTTGTGCTCGGCCACAGCTGTATCCGCTCCGTCGTCGACGATCACTCATTCCTGGCCTGGAGCGAAGTCCCGCCCAGCGAACCCAAGCACGCCGCCATCGGCTCCTGACAGCAGGCGAGCACGTTCTTCGCCGACCACTGCATCCCTGTCGAGCGCGTCCTGCCGGAAAACGGCGCCTGCCACAATTTCGGACTCCGCAGACGAACGGCGAGGTCGAGCGCTTCAACCGCATACCGCTCGACGAGTGACACGAGGTAGTCCTGAGGCGCGAGAATCGCAGGACAGAGGCACGGCCGAGTGCGTCATGCATGAGCGTCAAGTACAAGGAGACGGCGCGGGGCGGTCTCGCGGTGAACATCATCGAGTGCTGAGGAGCGACGGTCCTGACGTCGGACCCCGAAGACCTCCTCATGCTCCGCGGCCCGGGCGTCGGCGTGACCAAAACCTGACACGCGACGCGCGGCGATCCCCCGGTCACACCGGGTACACCGCGTCCAGGAGGTCGCGGACGAACCGGTCGGGGTCGTCCAGCCCGGCGTGGGTCAGCGTGCGCACGCCTCCGGTGAGGAGGTGGGGGATGGCGGCGTGCAGGGCGAGGGTGACCGCAGCGGCCCGGCGAGGGGTGACGGGGAGTCCGGCGGCGCGCTGGGCCTGTTCGAAGCCGGTGAAGTCGGCGGCCGCGATCGGATCGAGGATGGCGGCGAGCCAGCCCCTGCGGGCCGCCTCGGCTTGCAGTTCCAGATAGGCGAGCATGCGGGCACGGCCTGGGCCGGCGACATTCCGGAGCAGCCCGCCGAGCAGGGCCACCAGACCCTCGCGGTCCACGGGTTCGACGCCGGCGGGCGTCAGCTCCGCAGCGGTCCGGTGGTACTGCTCCGCGCACCGCTCGGCTGCGGCGCGCAGCAGGGCGTCTCTTGTGGGGAAGTAGTTCTTCGTGGTTCCCAGGGGCACTGCGGCTGCGGCGTCGACAGCCCGATGTGTCAGGCCTCGTCCGCCTGCGGCGGCCAGGACCTCGATCGCGGCATCGCCCAGCAAATCCCGGCGGTTCTCGCTCAGCGTCGGCTCTCCTCGCTCGTCGACACGTTGCCCACGATACCCCACTTGTGGTACCACATCCGTGGTACCACAAGTGGGGTAGTCAGGATCGGCCGACGCGAGAGCAGGGGGCGTGATGACGGGAACGGCCGTTGTGGTGGGGGCGGGAGTCGGTGGGCTGGCGACGGCGATCGGGCTCCGCCGGGCCGGCTGGCAGGTGACGGTCCTGGAGCGCAGAACCGAACTGGAGCGGTACGGAACCGCGTTCGCTCTCCACCCGACCGCGCAGGACGCCCTCGACCGCCTTGGCGTCGGCGCAGCGGTACGCCGCCGCGCGGTGCCGTACCGCTGCGCCCAAGTCCGCACCCCCGACGGGCGGGTGCTGGCCCGGCTCCCACTGGAGCACGTCGAACGTAAGGCGGGCAGACCCGAACTGCTGATCTCCCGGCCCTACCTGATCGATGCGATGGCGGCCGAGTTGGACACCCTGGGGGGTGTCGACGTCGCGTTCGGGGAGAACGTCGCCGACGTGGCCGCACTCTCGACCGAGCACGATCTGCTCGTCGGGGCCGACGGACTGCGGAGCGTTGTACGGGCAGCCCGCTTCGGAACGGACAGCGGTCCCCGGAAGGTGGGCTCGGCCGCCTGGATCGGCATCGCGGACTTCGCGAGCGACGTCCACGGCGAGACCTGGGGCAAGGGCCGCTTCTTCGGCCTGACCCCGGTCGAGCCGGGCCGCACCAATTGGTACGCCGCCGTACCCGAGGGCACCACCGCCGACGAACTGCCCGACCTCTTCAAGAACTGGCACGACCCCATCCCCCATATCCTCACAGAGACCGACCGCACCTCCTGGCTCTGTTACGAGATGCGGCACCTGTTCCCCGCCCTGCCGACCTTCGTGCACGACGGACAGGGCGGACCGGGCGGACGCGACGGAAAAGTCGCCCTGGTCGGCGATGCGGCCCACGCCATGACACCCAACCTGGGCCAGGGCGCCTGCACGGCCGTCCTGGACGCAGAGACCCTGGCCCGCACCGTCGCCCAGCACGGCCGCACCGGCCTCTCGGCCGCCCTGCGCGCGTACGACCACGAACGCCGACGCAGCGCCCAGCGCATCGCCTTCGCCTCCCGCGGTCTGCACCGCTTCGTGTCCACCGAACGCACCTGGCTCCGCGACACCATGGCCCGCCTCCTGGCGTGAAGGCATCCCGCATTGGCAGTCGAGCGACGCCGCCGAGGCGATGCGAGGCTCGTCGGCCCGATGACCGAGAACATCCGGCGCGCGGTACCCAACGGAGGGGCTATGAAGGAGTTACGTACCACCGATCCGACGACTGTCGGCGGTCGGTACCAACTGCTCGGGCGGTTGGGCAGCGGTGGCATGGGTGCCGTGTACCTCGGACGTTCACCGGGCGGGCGGCTGGTAGCCGTGAAGTGCGTTCACCGACACCTGGCTGCCGATCCCGATTTCCGACGTCGCTTCGCTCATGAACTGGAGGCCGTACGACGCGTCGGCGGATTCCACACGGCGCAGATCGTCGATGCCGATGCGGCGGGCGACCCGCCGTGGCTCGTCACCGCCTACATTCCGGGCCCTTCCCTGGCCGAGGCGGTTGCCGCCCACGGACCACTGCCGGAACCGACGTTGCGGGTACTCGGGGCAGGGCTGGCCGAGGCATTGGAGGCCGTCCATGCTGCCGGGCTCGTCCATCGTGACCTCAAGCCCTCCAACGTACTGCTCGCGGATGACGGCCCACGAGTGATCGACTTCGGCATAGCCCGTGCACTGGACGGGACGGCTATCACCCGGACGCAGGTCGTGATCGGCACGCCCGGCCACATGGCCCCGGAGCAAATCACAGGCGGTGACATCGGGCCCGCCTGCGACGTGTTCAGCCTCGGGCACGTGCTCTGCCACGCCGCGGGGTGCGCTCCCTTCGGATATGGCGACCCGCAGATGATGCTCTACCGGATCCTGAACGACGAACCCGACCTGAACAGGGTGCCGGAATCCCTGCGCCGGACGGTCGCCGCCTGCCTTGCCCGGAACCCCGCCGACCGTCCCACTCCCGCCCAGTTGCTGGAGAAGTTCCACTCGACCGGACCCGTCTCCCCAGCCTGGGCGTGGCCGCCGACCGGACTCCTGACTGTTCCCGCTCCCATACCGGTCGGGCATCCCGGAGAAGCTCCCCCTGCATCACCGACTCTCCTCGACCCCGCAGCAGAGGATGAGCGCCCGGACAACCGGACACTCACCGCGCCCACCGAGCCATCGAAGCGTCGACGTCGCTGGCTGCTGGTGCCACTCGTTCTGTTGTCGGCAGCTGCTGCTGTGTGCGCCCCGCTGCTCAAGCCTGAGGGCGACCGGCTCCGGCTGCCGCACTGCTTCTTGTCCACCACGGACGGGGGCAGCGGCGCGAACATCTCATCCGTGACCAACATTCCGGCGGGGACACCGCACCCACCCGAGCTCGTGTCGCCTGCCGACCGAGCGACCATGGAACTCGGCGATTCGGTGATACTGGAGTGGGACCACGCCACCGGACCGTCACAGGTCGTCGCCATGCTGGCGGGCGGCACCGCCTGGTATTCCGACAGGCTGGACACGACCGCCTGCTCCTTCACGCCCACGGCCGTCGGGCTGTACCACTGGCAGGTGAACAGTGCGAAGAGCCCTGGACGGGACTCCAGCGCATGGTCCGAGACGCGGTATCTGTACGTCAGACCGAGGGGATCCACCGATCCCGGTCCGGTGGCCGATGCCCCGGACGCCCCTCGTCAGCAGTCGCCCGCCGACCAAAGCGTCGTCACGGCCGGGCAACCCGTCGACATGCGTTGGGCTCTGACGACCGATGTCACCTCATCGTCCGTCTCCGTAGCCATGCCCGACGGAACCTGGCGGCACATGCCCTGGCAGGACGGCTCCCATTACACGTACACACCGCCCTCGCCTGGGGTCTACGTCTGGATCGTCCGCGTGGCCAAGCCTGGATGCGGTGGTTGGTGCGTCAGCAGCTCGAGCGCGCAACGGTACCTGATCGCTGAGTGACGTTCGCAGCCGTGGCGGAGCGGGCGGCCCGATTCGTCCGGTGAGGTGATCGTGGGCCGCGCGCGGCCTACAATCCGCCCCTTCTGATGATCACGGATACCGGACGAGGCGGAGAAGACATGCGGATACGGATGCGCGGCATGTGGGCGGTGGCGGGTCTGGCCGCCCTCGCGGCGGTGAGCGGCTGCGGGACGGATCAGCCCCCGGGCCCGGCGGCCGGTCCCACGACCGCGTCCGGATCCCCGTCCCCGTCCGCGTCCGCCACGCACGCGCCGGAGAGTACGGAGGCCGCCGCGCCGGACTCCCCCGCGGGCCTGCTGGCGCGGGCCGAGGCCGCCATGGACGCCGAGGCCGGGTGGACCTTCAAGGTGACGAGTGAGGAGTCGCTGGCGCAGTCCGGCGCTCCGGCGGGGCAGGCCGGCACCGCCTCGTACACCGCCACGGTGAACCGGACGGGCAGCCCGGAGGCGCTGCACCAGACCGGCACCGTCCTCAGCAAGGGCAGGAGCAAGGCCGAAGAGGTCTTCGCGGTAGACGGCACGGGGTACGTGCGCGAGGGCGCACCCGGCACCCCCTGGCGCAAGGCGCCGCTGACGGACCCGGAGACCGCCGCGAAGGTGGAGGACCCGCTGGCCGCCCTGGCCGGCTTCACCGTCTACGCCGAGCGGGGCGAGCGGATCGAGGTCGTCAGGTCCGCCGGCGAGATCCGGCTCCGGCTGCGGATCCCCGCCGGGTACCTGTCCGAGCGCGAGGAGCGGCCGGCGGTCGCGCGGGCCGCCCAGGAGTTCCTGCCCACCCTGGAGAAGCTGCGGAAGGCCGGGGTCACGGCGCCCGAGAAGAAGATCGTCCTGTCGAGGTTCGAGGAGACCCTGGTCCTGGACGCGCGCACCCACCGGGTGACGTCCTACCGGACATCCTTCGGCTTCGCCGTCCCGCACGAGGGCAGGCGGCTCGACTACGCGCAGAAGCTCAGGACGGACACCGAGGGCGTCTTCACCGGCCGTATCGAGGCCCCCGCCGCGACCTCCTGAGGACGACGGGTCAGGCCGCGATCCAGTGCGGATCCGGCACCACGGTGAGGAGCGCCGAGACCACCACGATCAGCGCGAGCACCGCCACCTCGGTCCGCGCCAGGGTCTCGGCGTCGCCGCCGGACAGCATCCGGCTCCTGGCCGCCAGGGCCAGCAGGCTCACCCCGCCGAACAGCAGCAGCTTGACCAGGAGGACCCGGCCGTAGGCCGTGGTCAGGACGGCGTCCAGCGGCAGCCTGCGCAGCGTCGAGGCCGTGCCGGTGACGGCGAGGGCGGCGTAGACGACGGCGGCCATCCGGGCGTAGCGGACGAGGACCTCACGGCCGCCGCGCCGCAGCCGCATGGTGCGCAGCACGTAGAGGAGCGTGCCGAGCCAGAGCGAGGCGCCCGTGAGGTGGACGACGGTGAGCCCGATGCCCACGACGGGGCTGTACGTCTCGGTGTGGGCCCGCAGCGCCTCGGCCACGACCGCGACGGCGAGCGGGACGGCGGCGAGGCCGGGGCGGCGGGAGGCGGCGCACAGGGCGGCGAGGGCGAAGGCGTTGGCGGTGACGAGGAGGAGGCGGCCCTCGCGGAGCCCGTACACGACGGGCAGGCTCAGCCCGCTGACGGCGGCGAGGAGCAGCAGGAGTCCGGCGGAGGCGGCCGCGGCGAGCAGGGCGGCGGGCACGGACAGGGCGCGTGGCCGGGGCCCTTCCCCGGCGAGGCGGCGTCCGGCGAGTTCGCCGACGTGGACGGCGAGGCCCGTGAGGACGAGGAAGCGCAGCAGCGCGGTGGTGCCGGCGGCGGGTATCCGGAGCTCGCCTGTACCCGTCTGCGCGAGGCCGGCGCCCAGCAGGGCGAGACCGAGGACGGCTACGGCGGCGACCGTGGCGAGGACCGCCACCGTCAGACGGCTCGGGGTACCGAAGGGTCCGGGAAGCGTCACCGGACGATCGTCACCGAGCCCCGGACGGGCGGCAACTCAGATGTGAGCCGCCCGCCCGGGCGGGCGGATCAGGCCTTGCTGTAGTGGGCCCAGAACTCGTCCCAGGACAGGACGCCGTCGCCGTTGGTGTCGCGCTGCTTGATGAGCACCTCGGCGACCGTCTCGGTGACGTTGAAGTCGCCGAACTGCGCCATGAGGCTCTTGTACTCCGCAGCGGTGATGAAGCCGTCGCCGTCCGCGTCGAACCTGTTGAATGCCGTGCGTGCCGACTCGATGTCCGCCACTGCTTCCGCCCCTTCTCGGTACTTCTCTGACGGTGGTCAGATTAGCGGGCCCGTCCCTGCTGGATGATGGCGGTATGAGCAGCGACGTGGCACGGATCCTGGCGGCGGCGGCACACGGGGACTTCCCGCCCTCGGACGGTTCGACGACGGTGGTGCGGCAGCCGAACCCGCGGGACGCGGGCGTGCTCGCCTTCACCGCCCATTCGGTGGTGTTCACGGACGCCGATCCGGAGTGGATACGGGCCGAGCTGGCGGCCACCGCGAGCGACCCGCTCGCGGCGAGCATGAACCCGGGCTTCCTGGCCGCCCTGATGGCCCGCACGGGCCGGGGCATGAACACGATCGACCTGCTGACGGTGGCCGACGCCCTGCCGGGCCCCGCCCCGCTGGAGCTCCGCGAGATCGACGACCCGTCCCACCCCCGGGTGGCGCGGGCGATGAAGTTCCGCGACGAGGTCCAGGTGTGGGCGGCGGACGGCGGGGTGCTGATTCTCGGCCGGGGCGTCGCGGGCCGCTGGGAGGCGGCGATCGAGGTCGACGAGGACGTACGCCACCGGGGTCTCGGGCGCGCCCTGGCGACGGCGGCCCGGCACCTCACCCCGGACGCGGTGGTGTGGGCCCAGCAGTCGCCGGGCAACGCCCGCAGCGTGCGCGTCTTCCAGGCGGCGGGCTTCCGCCCGGTGGCGTCGGAGGCGCTGCTGGTGGCCCACTGACCGGTCCGGCGCCGCCTACCGGAAGATGCCGGTGTGGCCCAGGGAGTAGCGGCCGGGCTGGGGGTAGACGGCGAGGCCGTGGGGGCCTCCGCCGACGGGGATGCGGGCGAGCTGTTCGCCGCTGGTGGTGTCGATGGCGTAGACCTCGGAGTCGTAACGCCCGGACAGCCACAGGACCTTGCCGTCGGCGGAGACGCCGCCCATGTCGGGGGATCCGCCGTCCGGGAGCCACCACTTCTTGGTGAGTTTGTTCTTGCCGAAGTCGAAGACGGAGACGGAGCCCTCGCCGCGGTTGGGGACGTACATCTCGCGTGAGTCCCGGCTGATGTAGAGGCCGTGGCAGCCCTTGCCGGTGGGCAGCAGGGTCGGGGTGGTGAACTTCTCGCCGTCGAGGACCCACATGCCGTGGGCCATCATGTCGGCGACGTAGAAGGTCTTCCCGTCCGGGGAGATCTTCACGTCCTGGGGCATGGCGCCCTCGAAGGGCAGCTTCTGCTGGCCGATCACCTCCATCTTCTCGGTGTCGACCTTGAGGAGTTCGCCGGAGAACTCGCAGGAGACGACGAAGTACCGTCCGTCGGCGGAGAAATCGGCGTGGTTGACGCCGTAGCAGCTCACGGGGACGGTCTTCTTGCGTTCCATGGTGTGCGGGTCGCGGAAGACGAGTTCGCGGTCGAGGGAGGCCATGACGACGGCGTACTTGCCGTCGGGCGTGAAGTAGAGGTTGTACGGGTCGTGGACCTCGACCGGCTTGCCCGCGACTCCGGTGGCGGGGTCGATGGGGGTGAGGGTGTGGCCCCGGTTGTTGTTGACCCAGAGGGTCTTCATGTCCCAGGAGGGGACGACGTGCTGGGGCTGGACGCCGACCGGGATCGTCTCGACGACCTGGTAGGTCGCGGGGTCGATGACCGAGACGGTGTTGGAGTTGGTGTTGGGGACGTAGACCCGGGAGGGGAAGTTCCTGACCACCGGGGAGAGCTTGTTCGGCCGGTCGGCGGCGTAGACGTCGTTCGGGTCGAGGAGCGGCGGCATGCCGGGGAGACCGGCGGGCGCCGCGGCCGGTTTCGGTACGGCGGGGGCGGCGGCCTTCTTGACCCCGGCGGCGCCGTTCTCGGCCTGGTGTGCGCCGCCGCAGCCCGCGAGGGTGACGAGGAGGGCGGCGGCGAGGAGGGTCCTGCCGCGCGCGGTGAGGTGTGCCATCAGGTCAGCAGCTCCGTGGTGGTGACCGCGCGCAGTCCGCGGCGGTCGAGGTCGGCGAGGAGGAGGGGCAGCGCGTCGGCGGTTTCCGGGTAGCCGAAGTGCAGGCTGACGACGGATCCGGGCCGGACGGCGCCGGTGACGTTGCGGACGATCGCGGCGGCGCCGGGCGAGGTGAAGTCGAGGGAGTCGACGTCGTACGAGAGGGTGTGCGGGTATCCGGCGCGGTGGGCGGCCCGGAGGACGGCGGGGGTGGCGTGCCGGGTCCTGGAGGGCCGGAACCAGGTGCCGACGGAGCCGGTGAGGCGGCGCAGGCGGGTGGCGCAGGCCTCGATCTCGGCCTGGGCCTCGGCCTCGGTCAGGGCGTTGACGTCGATGTGGTGCTGGGTGTGGTTGCCGAGGTCGTGGCCGCCGTCGAGGACGCGGCGGGCCATGCCGGGGTGCGCGTCGAGCCAGGAGCCGACGGCGAGGACGGTGACGCGGGCGCCGGCCTTCTCCGCCTGGCCGAGGAGCGTGCGGGCGAGGGCGGGGTCGCCCTGGCCGTGGAAGGTGAGGGCGACCCGGGGCCGGCCGCGGGGGCCGTGCTCGATCTCGGCGGGCCGGCCGGGGAAGCGGTGCGGGGCGGGCGCGGCGGCCGGAGCGGGGGCGGGCGCGGTTCCGGGCACGGTTCCGGAGCGGCCCGGGGCGGGGGCCGGGCGGGGCTCCGCGCCGCAGGCGGTGGCGAGGGCTCCCGCGAGGGCGGCGGCCGCGCCGGTCCTGAGGGCACCGCGGCGATCGGTCGACTTCACGCGACCAGTAAAGAAGGATGTCGACGAAATCGTGACGATTAGGCCGATTCAGGACGTTTGCGGCTCGACTCAGGGCGTCCAGCATGCGGACGAGCCGGGGAAACAATCGATGAACCGCATAGCCATTCAATGTTTGCAAGGCGAGTGCCGCAGGTCACCAATGATTCATAGACGATCAATCCCTATTTGACCGATTCTGCCCCGGTAAGGACTTTTGGCGCCGAGGCCGCATGTCTGTCATAGTCGGAGACACGACCCCCATTGACCCGGGCCAGGTCGACATAGCAGCCGTGGATACACCCCCCCCCCCCCCGTCCACGGCGCACCACACGAGAGCCCCCAGGCGCCGCACTACGGCGAACGGGGGCTTTCGTGCGTCCGGGGGAAGGGGCCTCAGGCGCGGTCGGCGACCCGCATCTCGAACCAGGTCGTCTTGCCGCGCGGCGCGAGGTCCACACCCCAGCGGTCGGAGAGCTTGTCGACGAGGAAGAGCCCGCGGCCGCTCGTGTCGAGCTCGCTCACGGGCATCAGGCAGGGCAGTCCGCGCGAGGGATCGCGTACCTCGATCCGGATCCAGCCGCGCCGCCGGTGCAGCCGCAGCGCGAAGGACCGGGCGCCGGTGTGCCGGACGGCGTTCCCGACGAGCTCCGACACGAGCAGCACCGCGTGCTCGGCGATCTGCGGGCCGAGCCCCCACTGCCGCAGGACCACGCCCTCCGTGAGCCGGCGGGCGACCCAAGCGGACTCGGGCCGGGACGGCAGCCGCACGTCCTCCTCGGCCGGGTTGCCGTACAACTCCAGTATGTCGGCGACCTGTTCGTCATCCACGGCCGGTGACCACCGTGCGGCGGCGGCGCTGCCGCGCTGCCACGGTTGTTCCCTACCCTCCAGGCCCGCCATGCCCCCCATCATGGCCGCAAGGGGCCGTCCGCGGGGGCCGTTCCGGCGGAATCGGCCCCCACGGAGACGACTGCGGCAGGCCTTAGGCGAACTTCGCCTTGCCCGGGCCCTCCTCGACGAAGCTGCGCATCCCGGTCTCCCGGTCGGCGGTGGCGAACAGCCCCGCGAACCAGGTGCGTTCGATGGCGAGACCGGTGTCGATGTCGGCCTCCAGACCCTGGTCGACCGCCTCCTTCGCGGCCCGCAGGGCGAGCGCCGGACCCTGCGCCAGCTTCGCGGCCCAGGCGTGCGCCTGCTCGTACACCTCGGCGGCCGGGACGACCCGGTCGACCAGGCCGAGGGTGAGGGCCTCGTCCGCCTTCACCATGCGGCCGGTGAAGATGAGGTCCTTGGCGCGCGAGGGGCCGATCAGCCGGGAGAGCCGCTGGGTGCCGCCGGCGCCGGGGATGAGGCCGAGCAGGATCTCGGGCTGGCCCAGCTTCGCGTTGTCGGCGGCGATCCGGTAGTCGGCGCAGAGCGCGAGCTCGCAACCGCCGCCGAGGGCGTAGCCGGTGACGGCGGCGACGACGGGCTTGGGGATGCGGGCGATCGCGGTGAAGGCGTCCTGGAGGCCGCGCGAGCGCTTGACCATGGCCACATGGTCCATGACCTGCATCTCCTTGATGTCCGCGCCGGCCGCGAACACCTTCTCCCCGCCGTAGAGGATCACGGCCCGCACGTCGTCGCGGTCGGTCGCCTCCTGGGCCAGCTCACGCAGCCGGTCCTGGACGGCGATGTCGAGGGCGTTCATCGGGGGGCGGTCGAGGCGGATCGTGCCGACGCCATCGGCGACTTCGAGGTTCACAGTCATGGGAGGAAGGTTAGTCCGCGTTAACACGATGGGGCCCGGTGCTGTTGCTCACAGCACCGGGCCCCTGTCGCGGGAGACCTACGCGGTCCACTCCGACCACGGCATGTTCCAGCCGTTGAGGCCGTTCTCCGGCTTGATGACCTTGTCCTTGGAGTTCTTCACGACGATCACGTCACCGATGATCGAGCGGTCGTAGAACCAGGCAGCCGGGGTCGAGCTGTCACCGGCGCCACGCGTGTCCGAGAGACCGACGCAGCCGTGGCTGACGTTGGAGGAGCCGAAGGTGCTCTTCGGGGCCCAGTAGTTGCCGTGCACGAAGGTGCCCGAGGTGGAGAGACGCATCGCGTGCGGCACGTCCTTGATGTCGTACTCGCCACCGAAGCCCACCGTGGCCCCGTTCATGCGGGTCACCTTGTACTTCTCGCTGATGACCATCTGACCGTTGTACGTGGTCGTCGACGGGGCACCCGCGGTGATGGGCAGCGTCTTGATGATCGTGCCGTCCCGCTCGATCTTCATCGTCTTGGCGCTCGCGTCGACGGTGGAGACCTGACGGCGGCCGATGGTGAAGGTGATCGTCTTCTTCTGCTTGCCGTAGACGCCCGGGCGGCCCTCGACGCCGTCCAGGTTGAGGTCGACGGTGACCTTGGTGCCCGCGGCCCAGTACTTCTCCGGGCGGAAGTCGAGGCGGTCGTTGCCGAACCAGTGCCCCTCGATGTCCACGGCCGGGACGGCCGTCACTTTGATGGCCTTCTCGACGGCGTCCGGGTCGGTGATGCCCCGGGTGAAGTTGATGGAGACCGGCATGCCGACGCCGACGGTCGCACCGTCCTCCGGCGTGTAGTGGCCGATGAAGGTGTTCTGCGGGACCAGGGTGGTGAAGGTGGTGTCCTTCGCCGACTCACGGCCCTCGGCGTCCTTCGCGATCGCGTGGACCTTGTACTGCGTCCCCCCGGACAGGTGCGCGGTGGGCGCCCAACTGGCACCGTCCGCCGCGATCTTGCCCTCGATCTCCGCGCCCTTGGAGTCGGCGACCGTGACCGTGGTCAGCTTGCCCTGCTCGGCGGTGACCTTGAGGGCCCCGCTGGTGGCGACCGAGTCGGCGCCGTCCTTCGGAAGGATCGTCACGACGGCCTGGGAGGCCGCGTTCTCCGGCTTGGCGCTCCCCTGCGACGCCGGGTCCTGGCCCCCCTTGCCACCCCCGGTGGCCGTCTCACCGCCGCCGCAGGCGGTGAGGACGATGAGCAGCGCCCCCGCGGCCAGCGCCTGCAGACGGACGCCCCCGCGTCGGCGGGCGCGCCGGCCCTTCGCTCCTACCGATGCCCCCGATATCGGCTGCCCGTTCACTGTGGTCGTCTCCCCTCGCACGGCCTGGCAACGCCACGGCCCCACCCCCGTGCGCGACCGCTCGCGCACACGGCGCTAGATAATCACACCGCAGGACACGAAAGATCCTCGCGAATGTCACCGTTCCGTCCCGATCGACGTGGTAGGGCGACCGGGTGATGACCTGGTGAGGAGAGGGGCACGAGGGGGCACATGGGTCAGCGCAGCGCCGAACCCGCCTTCCACTGGTTCCACTCCATGTTCCACCCGCCGAGCCCGTTGTCGGGAGCGACCTGCCGGTCACGCGAGTTGACCACTTCCACCACGTCGCCGATGAGCGTCCGGTCGAAGAACCAGCCCGCCGGGGAGTCCGCGCTGCCGCCCTTCTCGTCCCGCAGCCCCACGCAGCCATGGCTGACGTTGGCGGAGCCGAAGGTGCCGGACGAGGCCCAGTAGTTGCCGTGCAGGAAGGTCCCCGACTCGGTGAGCCGCATCGCGTGCGGGACGTCCTTGATGTCGTACTCGCCGCCGAAGCCGACCGTCCGCCCGTCCATCCGCGTCACGTCGTACAGCTCCGTGACGACCATCTTGCCGTTGTACGTGGTGGTCTTCGGCGCGCCCGCGGTGATCGGCACCGTGGCGAGGACCTCGCCGTTCCTGCGGACCTCCATGGTGTGCGCGGCGGCGTCGACGAGGGAGACCTGGGAGCGGCCGACGGTGAAGCCGACCTTCTTGCGCTGGATGCCGTACACGCCGGGCGCCCCCTCGACGTCGCGGAGCGCGAGCTCGACGGTGACCTTCGTGCCCGGCTGCCAGTACGCGGCGGGGCGGAAGTCCAGCCGCTCCTTGCCGAACCAGTGGCCGACGACCTCGACCGGCGGGTCCGAGGTGACGCGGACGGCGCGCTCGACGTCGTCGCGGTTCTCGATGGGCCGGTTGAAGGAGAAGGAGACGATCATGCCGGTGCCGACAGTGGAACGGTTCTCCGGTTTGAAGTAGCCGATGAACCGGCTCTCCGGCACGACGGTCGTGAAGGTGGTGTGCCGGGCCGAGCGGCGGCCGTGGGCGTCGAGCGCGACGGCGTCCACGCTGTACTTGGCGGCCAGCGCGAGCCGGGCGTCGGGCCGGGGCCGCCAGCGCAGCCCGTCGGCGGAGATCTCGCCGGCGACCCGGGTCCGCTGGGCGTCCTCGACCTGGACGACCGTCACCCGTTCGAGCCGTCCGCTGTCCACCCGTACCTCGACCGGTCCCTCGGCCGGCACCGCCCGGCTGCCGTCCTCGGGGCTCACCCGGATGACGTCACCGGGGGCCCGCGCCTTGCCCGGCAGGGTGACGTCGACGCCCCCTTCGCCGCCCGCTCCAGTGCAGCCCGCGAGGCCCGCCATCAGTCCCGCCACCGCCAGGGCGTACCTCGTCCGCTTCCATACACGATTCACGCTCGGCCCAACGACAGCCCCCCTCCAGGGGAAACGTGCGTGCGGGCCATGTTGGGAGCACGGCCGTGCGGGCAGAACAGGGAGGACGACGGGAAAGAGCGACGCGCGGGAGCGGCGGCCGGGACGCCGCCGCTCCCCCGGGTGCGGGCCCCACGAGCCCCACGAGCCGCGGGAGGCGGGGACTGTGTCGAGCGCAGCCGAGCAGGAGGCGGTACAGGAGCGTGCCCTGGAGCGGGCCCGGCCGGGGATCGGGGAGCCCGGCACGGCCGGCAGGACGCGCCCGCCGGTGTGGCCGGGGGCGCCGACGCCCCTCGGCGCCCGCTGCCGGGTCGGCCCCGGTGGGGTGACGGGCACGAACTTCGCCCTGTGGGCGGGAGGCGCGGAGGCGGTGGAGCTGTGCCTCTTCGACGGCGACGGCACGGAACGGCGGCTGCCGCTGACCGAGCTGACGCATGAGATCTGGCACGGCTTCGTGCCCGGGATCGGCGCCGGGCAGCGGTACGGCTACCGCGTGCACGGACGCTGGGACCCGTGGACGGGGGCCCGCTGGAACCCGGCGAAGCTGCTGCTCGACCCGTACGCGCGGGCGGTCGAAGGGGACTTCGCCCTGCCTCCCGAGGTGTACGGGCACGTGCGGGACTGGCCGCAGCAGCATGTCGCCGACACCGTCCGCGACGACCGGGACTCCGCGCCGTACGTCCCGAAGGGGGTCGTCGTCCAGGACGACGACGACTGGTCGGACGACCGCAGACCCAAGACGCCCTGGCAGGACTCGGTCATCTACGAACTGCACGTGAAGGGCTTCACCCAGCAGCACCCCGGCATCCCGGAGCGGCTCCGCGGCACGTACGCGGGGCTCGCGCACCCGGCGGCGATCGAGCACCTGGTGAGCCTGGGCGTGACGGCCGTGGAGCTGCTCCCGGTCCACCAGTTCGCGCACGAGGACCACCTCCTGCGGCGCGGCCTGCGCAACTACTGGGGGTACAACTCCCTCGGCTACTTCGCCCCGCACGCCGCCTACTCCTCGTCCGGGACGACGGGGCAGCAGGTCGGCGAGTTCAAACGGATGGTGCGGGCGCTGCACGCGGCGGGCATCGAGGTGATCCTCGACGTCGTCTACAACCACACGGCGGAGGCGGGCGAGCTGGGCCCCACCCTCTCCCTCAAGGGCATCGACAACCGCGGCTACTACCGGCTCCAGTCCGACGCCCGCCGGTACGCCGACTACACGGGCTGCGGCAACACGCTGCACGTGGTGCAGCCGCAGGTGCTGCGCCTCATCACCGACTCGCTCCGCTACTGGGTGACGGAGATGGGTGTGGACGGCTTCCGCTTCGACCTGGCGGCGGCCCTGGCCCGCTCGATGCACGACGTCGACATGCTGTCCCCGTTCCTCGCGGTCATCGCGCAGGACCCGGTACTGCGCCGGGTCAAACTGATCGCCGAGCCTTGGGACGTCGGCAACGGCGGCTACCAGGTGGGGGCCTTCCCTCCCCTCTGGACCGAGTGGAACGACCGCTACAGGGACGCCGTCCGGGACTTCTGGCGGGGCGCGCTCCCCGACGTGCGGGACCTCGGCTACCGGCTCTCCGGCTCCAGCGACCTGTACGCCTGGGGCGGCCGCCGGCCGTACGCCTCCGTCAACTTCGTCACCGCCCACGACGGCTTCACGCTCCGGGACCTCGTCACGTACGAGCGGAAGCACAACGAGGCCAACGGCGAGGGCAACCGCGACGGCACCCACGACAACCGCTCCTGGAACTGCGGGACGGAGGGCGAGACGGACGCCCCGGAGATCCAGGCCCTGCGCCTCCGCCAGCTCCGCAACCTCCTCACCACGCTCCTCCTCTCCACCGGGGTCCCGATGCTCGTCGCCGGCGACGAGATGGGCCGCACACAGGGCGGCAACAACAACGCGTACTGCCAGGACAACGAGATCGGCTGGCTCGACTGGTCGCTGCCGGAGGACCCGGGCCGGGCCCAGCTCCTCGCCCTGACCCGCCGGCTGCTCGCCCTGCGCCACCGCCACCCGGTGCTGCGCCGCCGGGCCTTCTTCTCGGGACGGCCGCAGGGCGCCGACGGGCTGCGGGACCTGGCCTGGTTCGGCGCGGACGGCGGCGAGATGACGGAGCGGGACTGGTACGCGCCGACGGCGACGCTCGGCCTCTACCTCTCCGGCCGCGACATCCCTGGCCGGGACGAGCGCGGGGACCAGATCACCGACGACAGCTTCCTCGCCGTCCTGCACGCCGGCCCCGAGCCGCTGGAGTTCCGGCTGCCGGACGCGCCGTGGGCGGAGTCGTACGAACTCCTCGTCGACACCACCCGGGAAAACCAGTCCCACGCACCGGGCACGGTCCACCGGGCCGGCGGGACGATCACGGTGGGCGCCCGCTCGACGGTGCTCCTGCGGGTCCGTGAGTGACACCGGGCCCCCCGCGCCCGGAAGGTCACTTCCGGGCGGAGAGCTCCGCTTCCAGGCGGGCGACGTGGCGGGCGTCGGCCTCCTTGCGGACGGCGGCGAAGCGGCGGTCGACGAGCACGACGGGGACCAGCCACACATAGCCCCACACGCTGAACGAGTCGACGACACCGGTCTCGCGGAGCAGCAGGTTCGTGCCCAGGCAGAGGAGGACGGAGACCGCCCAGACAGCCGATCGGTGGCGGCCGAGGAAGCGTACGGGGGCGTTCCGCGGGCCAGCGAGGGCTTCGATGGTCGCGGCGCGCACGGCGGCCTCACGGTCGGTGGGGTCGGCGGCCACGGCCGCGCGGGCGGCGTCGAGGCCGCCGCCGGCGAGGGCGGCGTCGAGGGCACGCGCCTGGGCCTCGGTCTCGCGCCCGGCCACCTTGCCCTGCGCGGCGCCCATCCGGAGGTCGTCCCAGTAGCCGCGGCGGGCCCAGCGTTCGGCGGCGGCGAGCCGGTCCGCCTCGGCCGACGCGGGGGCGAGCTCCTTGAGCCGCCGGGAGAGGGCACCCGCGCGGCCCGCGCGGCCGGGGTGGTCGAACTCGTCGGCGCGCAGGCACAGCTCGGCGTACCCGGCGAGGAGCCCGAGGTGGTCGCCGTCGAGGGCGAGCCCGGCACGGAAGGCCTTCTCCGCCTCGTCGTCGTGGTCGTCCTCGTCCTCCGCCGCGTGCCCGAGGGCGAGCCAGCAGAAGAGGTCCGCGTGCGGGCCGAGGGCGTCGAGGCCCTCCTGGGCGGCGCGCCGGACGGCCGCGTTGCCGCCGGCCAGGAAAAGCTGCTCGCAGCGCGATTCGTAGGCGTCGAGCGTGGTCATGTGATCCCCCTGTGCAGACCCCCCTGTGGGGTCGCGCAAGTCTGCGACGTGGGGCTTTGTAAGGTCAAGACCAATCGGCGGGAAAACCGGATGAGACGTGTCAGTGGTGAACCGTATGGTCGGACCTGATGCCCGAGAAACCCTTGCCCCCAGAGAACTCCCGCGACCGTTCGGCGATACGCGTCCTGCTGCGGCTGTGGCCGTACGTCCGCCCCGTACGCACGCGGCTGTTCACGGCCGCGTTCGTCGCGATCGTCGCCTCCTGTCTGTCACTCGTCATCCCGCTCGTCCTGAAATGGATGGTCGACGGACCCGTCACCGACCGCGACACCGGCGGTGTATGGCTGGGGGCGCTCTACCTCCTCCTGCTCGGCATCGCCGAGGCCCTCCTCTTCGGGTACCGGCGCTGGCTGGTGGCGCGGCCGCTCGCCGGTGTCGAGGCGCGCATGCGGGCCGATCTCTACGGCAGGCTCCAGCGGCTGCCGATCGCCTTCCACGACCGGTGGGCTTCGGGGCAGCTGCTCTCGCGCGGCACGACCGACCTCATGCTGGTCCGGATGTTCCTGGCCTTCCCCCTGACCTTCCTGCTGGTCAACGCGGTGACGATCCTCGCCGGTTACGTGCTGCTGCTCGCCCAGGACTGGTCCCTCGGTCTGGTGCTGCTCACCCCCGTCCTGCCGCTGGTGATCGTCTGCTCGCTCTTCGAGAGCCGGTACGGGGCCGTGGCGCGCCGCGCCCAGGACCAGGTCGGCGACCTGACGACGGTCGTCGAGGAGAGCGTCCTCGGCATCCGGATCGTCAAGGGCTTCGGCCGGCACCGCAGCCAGGCCCGCGCCTTCCGCGCGCTCGCGGAGCTGCTGCGGGGCACCGAGCTGACCAAGGCCCGGCTCCTCGCCATGATCTGGGCGGTCATCACCGTCGTACCCGAGCTGGCCATCGGGGCGGCCCTGGTCCTCGGCACCGTGCAGGTCGCGGACGGCGACCTGTCGGCGGGCACGCTCGTCGCGTTCCTGTCGACGGCGCTCGCGCTGCGCTGGCCGGTCGAGTCGATCGGCTTCCTCCTGGCGATGAGCCAGGAGGCGGCGACCGCGACGGAACGGTACTTCGAGGTGATGGACGCGGACGAGGAGCCGGACACGTCCGCCTCCTCCGCTCCGGCGGCGGAGGGCCAAGGCGGGGTGCGGTTCGAGAACGTGTCCTTCCGCTACCCGGACGCCCCTGAAGGGTCCCCACCCGTCCTGGACGGCATCGACCTGCACATCCGCCCGGGCGAGACACTGGCCCTGGTAGGCGGCACCGGCTCTGGCAAGACGACGCTCACCGCGCTCGTACCGCGCCTCCACGAGACGACCGGCGGGCGGATCCTGCTGGACGGCGAGGACATCGCGCTGATGGAGCGGGAGCGGCTGCGGACCCTGGTGTCGGTGGCCTTCGAGGAGCCGACGCTGTTCTCCACGAGCGTCGGCGAGAACGTCCTGATGGGCGCCGCGGCCGGAGCCGGCGAGCCGGAGCTGCGGCGCGCCCTCGGCGTGGCCCAGGCCGACGGTTTCGTCGACCGACTGCCGGAGGGTACGGCGACGCAGGTCGGCGAACAGGGCCTGAGCCTGTCGGGCGGCCAGCGGCAACGGCTCGCGCTGGCCCGCGCGGTGGTCGGCAAGCCCCGCTTCCTGGTCCTCGACGACCCGCTCTCGGCGCTCGACGTGCACACGGAGGCCCGGGTGGAGGCGGCGCTGCGCGAGGTGCTGCGCGAGACGACCGCGCTGGTCGTGGCGCACCGCCCGTCGACGGTGATGCTGGCCGACCGGGTCGCACTGCTCTCCCGGGGCCGCGTCACGGCGGTCGGCACGCACCAGGAACTGCTGCGGAGCAGCGAGGAATACGCCTGGCTGATGTCCGGCGAGGGCGACGACGAGGGGAACGAGCACCGATGACGGACACCGCCGTCGCCGCGAGGGACGAAGCCCCGGAGCTCCCCGGCCCCCATCCCGCGGACCCCTTCGACCGCGACGACCTGCCGGCCCCCAAGGGTGCGACGGGCGCGCTGCTGCGTTCGCTCCTCGCGGGCCACCGCCCGCGGGTCACGGCCGCCGCGCTGATCCTCCTCGTCAAGGAGGCGGCGATCCAGGCGGGCCCGCTGCTCGTCGCGTACGCCATCGACCGGGGCGTCCCGGCCTTCCGCGCGGGAGACCACGGCCCGGTGGTGGCGGTCGCGCTCGGCTATCTGCTCTGCGCGACGCTCTCGGGACTCCTCCAGTACGCCTTCGTACGGGTCGCGGCCCGCGTCAACCAGGACGTCCTGCTGGACATCCGGGGCCGGATCTTCCGCCACGCCCAGGTCCTGAGCGTGGACTTCCACGAGCGCTACACCTCGGGCCGGCTGATCTCCCGCTCGACGACGGACGTCGAGTCGCTCCGCGAACTGCTCTCGGAGGGCCTCCAGGAACTGATCGGCGTGGTCCTCTCCTTCGTCTCGATCGCCGCCGTCCTCCTCTGGCTGGACCTGGGCACAGGAGCGGTGGCCGTCGCGTCCTTCCTCCCCCTCGCCTTCCTCGTACGGCTCTACCGGCGCCGGGCGGGCAAGGTGTACGCCGAGCGGTCCACGGCCATCGCGGGCGTGATCGTGAAGTTCGCGGAGACGATGAACGGCATCCGCCCGGTGCGAGCGTTCCGCCGGGAGGAAAGGAACGACACCGAGTTCGCGGCACTCAACCACCGCCACGAGCGCAGCAACGGCGACGCGCTCCTGGAGATGGCCCGCTACGTCGTGGGCTCGCGGCTGGTCGCGAACACGGCGGTGGCGGGCATGTGCCTGTGGGGCGCGTACCGGGTGGCGGACGGCACCCTCGCCCTGGGTGTCCTGGCGGCGGCGGTGCTGTACATGCGACGCCTGTACGACCCGATCGACCGCCTCGGCATGTTCCTCAACTCGTACGAGTCGGCGGCGGCTTCCCTGGCCAAGATCGCGGGCCTCCTGGCGCAGGAACCGGGCGTCCCGGAGACGACGAACCCCGCCGACCTGCCGGACCGCAACGGCACACCGGGCCGCGAGGTGACCTTCGAAAAGGTCCGCTTCGCGTACCGCACAGGCGGCGAGATCCTGCCCGCCTTCGACCTGACGATCCCGGCGGGCCAGACGGTGGCGGTGGTAGGCGCGACGGGCGCGGGAAAATCGACCCTGGCCAAACTCCTCTCCCGCTTCTACGACCCCACGGACGGCCGGGTCCTCCTGGACGGCATCGACCTTCGTCACCTGACCACCCCCACCCTCCGCCGAGGCGTGGTCATGGTCACCCAGGAGGCGTTCCTCTTCTCGGGAACGGTGGCGGAGAACATCGCGATCGGCCGCCCGGACGCGACCCGACACGAGATCGAGGAAGCGGCGAAGGCCATCGGGGCGCACGAGTTCATCGCGGGCCTCCCGGACGGCTACGACACGGACGTACGCAAGCGCGGCGGCCGGATCTCGGCGGGCCAGCGCCAACTGGTGGCGTTCGCGAGGGCACTCCTGGCGGACCCGGCGGTCCTGATCCTGGACGAGGCGACGAGCTCGCTGGACGTGCCGGGCGAGCGGGCGGTGCAGCGGGCGATGGACACGGTCCTGGCGGGCCGTACGGCGCTGGTCATCGCCCACCGCCTCTCCACGGTCGAGGTCGCGGACCGGGTCCTGGTGATGGAGCGGGGCAGAATCGTCGAGGACGGCACGCCCAGTGCCCTGATCAAGGGCGAAGGCCACTACGCGAGCCTGCACCAGGCCTGGCGGGACAGCCTGGTGGGCTGAACGGCCCCCGGTGGCGGGCTGTTCAGCCCACCACCGGGAGCGACCGGCGCCCACCGAACGGGAGTGGGGGACGTGGAGGGGGTCGTGTTCGGGACGTAAAGCGTGATTTGTGGCGCAAGAGAAACGCCGAGCTCTCAAGAAGCCCGCAGGCGCCGTAAATCATGCAGTCCCGAACGCGACCCCCGGAACGTCCCCCACGCACCCACGACTCAGGAACGCCCCCGCAACAGAGCGACAGACAAACAAGCGGCACCGGCCATCAGCAGAGAGGCCCCGAGGGCGGCACCGGCCATGGCCTCGGTGAAGGCGGACCGAGCCGCGTCGAGAACAGGCCCCGGGGAAGCCAGCGCACCCCCCAACGTCTCCCGGGCGGCAGCCGGAGCCGAAGAGGGCATGGCCGAGGTGTAGACGGCCGCACCGATGGACCCGAGGATCGCCATCCCGAGGGCGCCGCCCAGCTCCTGCCCGGATTCGAGGACGGCGGCGGCCGAGCCGGCGCGCTCGGGCGGGGCGGCGCCGAGGGCGAGTTCGTTGGCGAGGGTCATGGCGGAGACGAGCCCGGCGGCGTAGAGGGCACTGGCGACGAGGACGGCCCAGAAGGGCGTGGTGCGGTCGACCGAGGCGAGCCAGGCGAACCCGAGGGCGGAGACCAGGAACCCACCCCCCATCACGTACGCCCGGTCGACGCGCTGGGCGAGCACCGCGGCTACGGGGGCGGCGAAGAGAACGCCGACGGCGGGGACGAGGCTCCACAGGGCGGCCTCGAACGGACTCTGGCCGAGGACGGACTGCAGGTACTGGGTGAGGAAGACCGCGAAGCCGACGGTGGCGACCATGGCGAGCAGATTGACGAGAACGGAGCCGCCGTAGGCGCGGGTGCGGATCAGACCGAGGTCGACGACGGGATGGACGAGCCGGGCCTGCCGCCGAACGAACACGAGGCAGAGCAACAGCCCACCGGTCACGCCCCATGCGGGCAGCGGCGCCCACCCGCCCTGGGCAAGCTCCTTGATCCCGTAGATCAGGGACAACAGGGCGGCAAGCGAGAGCCCGGCACTCACCAGGTCGAACGGCCCCCCGCCGGCCGCTCCCTTGGACTCGGGAAGCAGCAGGGGCCCGAGGACGAGGAGCAGGGCCATCGCGGGCAGGTTGATGAGGAAGACGGAGCCCCACCAGAAGTGCTCGACGAGCGCGCCGCTGACGACGGGCCCGAGGGAGATGCCGCTCGCCATGACGGAGGTCCAGGCGGTGACGGCCTTGGCGCGCTGGGCCGGGTCCTGGAAGAGGTTGCGGATCAGGGCGAGGGTGGCGGGCATGAGGCAGGCGCCGGCGAGCCCGAGGAGGGCGCGGGCTGCGATGAGGGCGCCTGGGCTCTGGGCGTACGCGGCGGCGACGGAGGCGACGCCGAAGAGGGCGGCGCCGCCGAGGAGGAGCCTGCGGCGCCCGACGCGGTCGCCGAGGGCGCCCATGGTGACGAGGAGTCCGGCGAGGACGAAGCCGTAGGTGTCGAGGATCCAGAGCTGTTCGGTGGCTCCGGGGTGGAGGTCGGCGCTGATGGAGGGGATGGCGAAGTAGAGGACGGAGACGTCCATGGAGACGAGAAGCAGGGGCAGCATGAGGACGCCGAGGGCGGCCCATTCGCGGCGTCCGGCACGGGCGGGTCCGGGTGCTCCCGGGGTGTGCCCGGCAGGGGCGGTGAGTGTCATACGAGCAAAGAAGCACCGGCGGGCGTACAAGAGAACCCCCGCCCTAGTGCACCACGAACAAGAGGCCAAAAACCCCAGCACACCAGGGAGTACACCGTCCCGCCGCACTAGTACACTCCCCGCGTGACGACCGAGCCGCCCTACCTCGCCATCGCCGCCGAGCTCCGCCGCCGGATCCGGACGGGTGAGCTGTCCCCGGGCGACCGGGTGCCGTCGACGCGGGCCGTCACGCGCGAGTGGGGCGTGGCGATGGCGACGGCCACGAAGGCGCTGGGGGTGCTGCGCCGGGAGGGTCTGGTGCGGGTCGAGCCGGGGGTGGGCACGGTGGTCGTGACCCCTGCGGGTCCGGGCGCGGTACGGGACGCGGAGCCCCTGTCGCGGGAGCGGCTGGTCGAGGCGGCACTCGAACTGGCGAATTCCGAGGGGCTGCACGCGCTGACGATGCGCCGGCTGGCGACGGCGCTCGGGGTGTCGACGATGGCGCTGTACCGCCATGTGCCGGGCAAGGCGGAGCTGGTGCATCTGATGACGGACGCGGCGTGCGGGGAGGTGCCGTTGGGTCCCGCGCCGCGGGAGTGGCGGACGGGCCTTGAGCAGGGCGCGCGCTGGCTGCGCGGGATGTACCGCAGGCACCGCTGGATGGCGCACGCGATGGCCTCGTTCACGCGGCCGGTGGCGACGCCGAACGCGCTGGCGTACCTGGAGTGGGTGCTGCGGTCGCTGCGGGGCACTCCGCTGACGCTCACGGAGAAGCTCCACGCGCATCTGCTGATCTTCGCCTATGTGCAGGGCCTGTCGATGGCCGACGACCTGGAGGAGCAGGCGCGGCAGGACACGGGGATCTCCGACGGCGAGTGGATGGAACAGAATGAGCCACGATTCGACGCGATGCAGGCGGGCGGTTCGTACCCCGAGCTGCTCTCGGTGACCAGCGGCGGCGGCTTCGGTATGGACCTGGACGCGCTCTTCGAATTCGGGCTTCAGCGAACGTTGGACGGCATCGCGTCCATGATCGACGAAACGTCCGGTTAACGAACACGGACGTGCGGGCAGCGGACGAGTTCCGGCCAACTTCCTGACACACCCATGACAGGTACCCGTCAGCCCTGTCACTCTCTCCCCGGTTCTTCGTATCACTGTTCGCCGCTTCACCCGAACGTGCTGCACAGCACCGAACGTGCTCCACAGCTCTCCTTGCTCCGCCCGGACGGGCCCACCCAGTCCGCCGGTACCCCCCTCGCAAAAGGAGTCTGCGTGAGATCCACGCCCAGCCGTCGTGCCACCGCGACCGGCGCTCTGATCGCTGCCGCCGCCATGCTCGCCGTGAGCGTCCAGACGGGTTCCGCCACCGCGGCGGACTCCCCCTGGAGCGCCGCCCCCGCCCAGCAGGGCACCGCGGTGAACCCCGGCAAGCTCCCGGCCGACCTCAGCCCCGCCGAGCGCACCGCGCTCATCAAGGCCGCCGACGCCGACAAGGCCGCCACGGCCAAGTCCCTCGGCCTCGGCGCCCAGGAGAAGCTGGTCGTCCGTGACGTCGTGCAGGACCGCGACGGCACGACCCACACGCGCTACGAGCGCACCTACGCCGGACTGCCCGTCCTCGGCGGCGACCTCGTCGTCGAGGAGTCCAAGGCCGGCGCGACCCAGAGCGTCTCCAAGGCCTCCCGCGCGGAGCTGAAGAACGTCGACACCACCGCGACCGTCACGCCGGCCGCCGCGTCGAAGCAGGCCCTGAGCGCCGCGCGCGCCGAGGGCTCCGACAAGGCCGCCGCCGACCGCGCCCCGCGCAAGGTCGTGTGGATGGCGCAGGGCGCCCCCGTCCTCGCGTACGAGACCGTCGTCGGCGGCCTCCAGCACGACGGCACGCCGAACGAGCTGCACGTCGTCACCGACGCGAAGTCCGGCGCGAAGCTGTACGAGTGGCAGGCCATCGAGACCGGCACCGGCAACACCCAGTACGGCGGCCAGGTCACGCTCGGCACGGCGCCCTCGTACACGCTGACGGACACCACCCGCGGCAACCACAAGACGTACAACCTCAACCGCGGTACGTCCGGCACCGGGACGCTCTTCTCCGGCTCCGACGACGTCTGGGGCGACGGCACCCCGCAGAACCTGGAGACCGCGGGCGCCGACGCGCACTACGGCGCGGCGCTCACCTGGGACTACTACAAGAACGTCCAGGGCCGCAACGGCATCCGGGGCGACGGCGTCGCCGCGTACTCGCGCGTCCACTACGGCAACGCGTACGTCAACGCCTTCTGGTCGGACTCCTGCTTCTGCATGACGTACGGAGACGGCGCGAACAACACCAAGCCGCTCACGTCCATCGACGTGGCCGCGCACGAGATGACGCACGGCGTCACCTCCAACACGGCCGGCCTCCAGTACAGCGGCGAGTCCGGCGGCCTCAACGAGGCCACCTCGGACATCTTCGCGGCGGCCGTCGAGTTCTACGCCAACAACCCCCAGGACCCGGGCGACTACCTGGTCGGCGAGAAGATCGACATCCGCGGCAACGGCACCCCGCTCCGCTACATGGACAAGCCGAGCAAGGACGGCTCGTCCAAGGACGCGTGGTACTCGGGCATCGGCTCGATCGACGTCCACTACTCCTCGGGCCCGGCGAACCACTGGTACTACCTGCTCTCCGAGGGCAGCGGCGCGAAGACCGTCAACGGCGTCAACTACGACTCCCCGACCTCGGACGGCCTGCCCGTCACCGGCATAGGCCGGGACAAGGCCTCGCTGATCTGGTTCAAGGCGCTCACCACCAAGTTCGGTACGACCACGAACTACGCGGGTGCCCGGACCGGCACGGTCGAGGTCGCCAAGGCGCTCTACGGCGCGACCAGCCCCGAGGCCCTGGCCGTCGAGCACGCCTGGGCGGCCATCAACGTGGGTACGCGCCCCGGCGGCACCGAGCCGCCCACCGGCACGGTCTTCGAGAACACGGCCGACGTCGCCATCCCGGACTCCCCCGGAGCCGCGGTCACCTCGACGGTCAACGTCACCGGCATCGCCGGCAACGCCCCGAGCAACCTCGCCGTCGGCGTGGACATCGTCCACACCTACCGCGGTGACCTCGTCGTCGACCTCGTCGCCCCCGACGGCTCGGTCTACAGCCTGAGCAACCGCTCCGGCGGCAGCGCCGACAACATCGTCCAGACCTTCACCGTGAACGCCTCCACCGAGGTCGCCAACGGCGCCTGGAAGCTCCGCGTCCAGGACAAGGCCGGGATCGACACGGGCTACATCAACAGCTTCAAGCTGACCTTCCCGTAACCACGGGCGGGTAGCAGCGGAAGTCCCGTAACGGGAGCCCGGAGGGAGAACGTTCCCTCCGGGCTCCCGCGCGTCCGCGTCACGCCTCTGCATACCCTGGGCCGCATGGGCTCTCGAACCAGGAGATCGCGGACCGCCTGTACGTCGTCGAGGGCACCGTCAAGGCGCATGTGAGCGCCGTCCTGGGCCGCCTGGGACTCCGCAACCGCGTCCAGCTCGCGGTCCTCGCCTACGAAGCGGGCGTGGTCCCCGGCACGGGCGGGGCGCCTGGGGTGGGTGGGGTGCCTGGGGTGGGTGGGGTGCCTGGGGTGGGTGGGGTGCCTGGGGTGGGCAGGGTCTCCGATGCGGGCGGAGTCCCCGATGCGTGAGCGTCTCTTAGATCCGGGGCTGCGGGAAGGGACACGAACCGGAGGGGATGGCCGGCTGGGCGCTGCACCGGGTCGTCCGGGAGGCGCTCACCAACGCCGCCAAGCACGCGCCGGGCGGCAGCGTGGCCGTGCGGGTCGAGGGCGCCGCCGAGCGCGTCACCGTGGACGTCGTGAGCGGTCCCCGGCACGGCCGGGTCGCCGCTCGCCTCGGGCGGCACGGGGCTCGTCGGCCCCGACGAGCGCGTCCGGCTCGCCGGCGGGGTCCTGACCCACGGGCCCACGCCCGAAGGGGGCTTCGCGGTCCGCGCGACCCTGCCGCGCCGCGCTCCCGCCGTCACCCCGGCGCCCTCCCCCACCGCGCCCACCTCGGCGCGGGAGCTGGACCTGGCCCGCCGCCAGGTCCGCAAGGGCCTCGCGCAGGCCAACTGGATCCCGCTCGCGCTGCTCGCCGCGCTCGGCCTGCTCATGGCCGGGGTCGCCCTGTGGACCCAGCACCAGTCGTATCTGGAGCCGGACGACTACGACCGGATGCGGACCGGGCAGTCCCTCACCGACATCACCGATGCCGAGGACCTGCCCGACCACCCGCTGGACGGCCCGCCGAAGGGCGTGCCGGCGGAGCCGCCCGGCATGGACGAGTGCCGGTACTACCGCTCCACGCTGTTCGCCGCGGTCCCGGAGTACCGGCTCTGCTTCGTCGACGGGCACCTCGCCGACAAGGCCGAGGTGCCGTAGACCGGTGCGGGGGCCGTGCCGCCGGCTCACCGCCGCCCTACCGCAGCAGGACGCCCGCGCCCTCTCCCGTCGTCTCCTCCGGCAGGGCCACGAGGCCGAGTTCCGCCGGGTGGGCGAGGAGCGGGTGGGCGGGCAGGACGCGGACCGTGCAGCCGAAGGGGCCGGTCCGGTCGAGCTCCAGGGTGCCCGCGTACGGCAGGCGCCCCTCCAGATCCGGGCCGCCCGCCGGCTTGAGCGTGGCGGTACGGGTGTCCGCGAGGGTGTCGTCGGCGTCGACCCGGCCGGTGACGGCCTGCACCTCGACGTCGTCGGGGCCGAGCTCGCCCAGGGTCACCCGGACCCGGACGACCGGGGTCGAGCCGAGCTCCGCGTCCGTCAGTTCGTCCGCGAGCCCGTCGCCGACCTCGACGTGCTCGACGGACACCTTGGGCCAGGCCTCCCGGACCCGGGCCTTCCAGGCCGCGAGCTCCCGCGCCCGGTCCGGGACGAGCTCCCGGCGGGCGTCGGCGGCGGGGACGTAGAGCCGCTCGACGTACTCCCGGACCATCCGGTCGGCGAGCACCTTCGGGCCGAGGTCGGCGAGGGTGCGCCGGACCATCGCCGTCCAGCCGGTCGGCACCCCGTCGGGGCCCCGGTCGTAGAATCGGGGGGCGACCCGCCGCTCGATCAGCTCGTAGAGGGCGGCGGCCTCCAGGTCGTCGCGGCGGTCCTCGTCGGCGGCGGCGGCGCCGTCGGCGGTGGGGATGGCCCAGCCGAAGTCGGGCTCGAACCACTCGTCCCACCAGCCGTCGAGGACGGAGAGGTTGAGACAGCCGTTGAGCGCGGCCTTCATGCCGCTGGTGCCGCAGGCCTCCAGGGGGCGGAGGGGGTTGTTGAGCCAGACGTCGCAGCCGGGGTAGAGGCCGCGGGCCATCGCCATGCCGTAGTCGGGCAGGAAGACGATCCGGTGCCGGACGCGCGGGTCGTCGGCGAACCGGACCAGCTCCTGCACGAGCCGCTTCCCGCCGTCGTCGGCGGGGTGCGCCTTGCCCGCGACGACGAGCTGCACGGGCCGCTCGGGGTGGAGCAGCAGGGCACGCAGCCGGTCCTTGTCCCGCAGCATGAGCGTGAGCCGCTTGTACGAGGGGACACGGCGGGCGAAGCCGATGGTGAGGACGTCGGGGTCGAGGACGGAGTCGGTCCAGCCGAGTTCGGCGGCGGCCGCCCCGCGCTGCCGCCAGGAGGCGCGGAGCCGTTCCCGTACGTCGGTCACGAGCCGTTCGCGCAGGACGCGGCGCAGCTCCCACAGCTCCCGGTCACCGGCCTCGGGGCCGAGGTCGCCGACCTCGGGGGCGACCCAGGTGGGGGCGTGGACGCCGTTGGTGATCGAGGTGATGGGCACCTCGTCGGCGTCGAAGCCCGGCCAGAGCCCGGCGAACATGGCCCGGCTGACGGCGCCGTGGAGGGTGGAGACGCCGTTGGCCCGCTGGGCGAGGCGCAGCCCCATGGCGGCCATGTTGAAGACGCCGGGCTCGCCGCCGAGCGGGGTCTCGTCGCCGAGGGCGAGGACGCGGCCGGTGTCGACGCCGGGGAGCGCGCCGTCCTCGCCGAGGTGGCGGGCGACGAGACTCCGCTCGAAACGGTCGATGCCGGCGGGGACGGGGGTGTGGGTGGTGAAGACGGTGCCGGACCTGACGGTCTCCAGGGCGGCGTCGAAGTCCAGTCCCTCCGCCTGGAGTTCGCGGATGCGTTCGAGGCCGAGGAGGCCGGCGTGGCCCTCGTTGGTGTGGAAGACCTCGGGGTCGGGGGTACCGGTGAGCCGGGTGTACGTACGGAGGGCGCGGACGCCGCCGATGCCGAGCAGCATCTCCTGGAGGAGCCGGTGCTCGCTGCCGCCGCCGTACAGCCGGTCGGTGACGCTGCGTTCGCCGGGGGCGTTCTCCTCGACGTCGGAGTCGAGCATGAGCAGGGGGACGCGGCCGACCTGGGCGAGCCAGATGTGGGCGTGCAGGCTGCGCCCGCCGGGCAGGGCGAGGGTGATCCGGGCGGGGGTGCCGTCGGCCTCGCGGAGCAGGGTGACCGGCAGCTCGCCCGGGTCGAGGACGGGGTACTGCTCCTGCTGCCAGCCGTCGCGGCCGAGCGACTGCCGGAAGTAGCCGTGGCGGTAGAGCAGGCCGACGCCCACGAGGGGTACACCGAGGTCGCTGGCGGACTTGAGGTGGTCCCCGGCGAGGATGCCGAGGCCGCCGGAGTACTGCGGCAGGGCGGCGGCGACGCCGAACTCGGGCGAGAAGTACGCGACGGCGGCGGGCGGCCGGCCCGGCTGCGCCTGGTACCAGCGGGGGGCGTGGAGATAGGTGTCGAGGTCCTCGGCGGCGGCGGTCAGCCGGGCGAGGAAGTCCTCGTCGGCGGCGAGCGCGGCGAGCCGGGGGGTTTCGAGGGCGCCGAGGATCCGGACGGGGTCGACGCCGGCGCCCGTCTCGGGGGCGAGGGAGTCGAAGAGCGCCCGGGTGGGCTCGTGCCAGGACCAGCGCAGGTTGTGCGCGAGGTCGGCGAGGGGTCGAAGGGTGTCGGGGAGGACGGGACGCACGGTGAATCGACGGATTGCCTTCACGTGTTCCACCTTCGCAGGCGAGTACGGAGCGGAGTGGACGCACCACGCTGTGCGTCCGTCGTTCCGCTCCGACGTTAGGTCACCTCGGGGCGTGGGGCCACGGTGCGTCGGGGCGCGTGGCGTGTCGGAAGGGCGACTTTCAGCCGACGGCGGGGAGCCGCACCTCGTAGGGGGAGCCCTGGTTGACCGTGTCCGGGTCGGAGGATGCCGTGGCGGCGTACCGCCCGGCCACGGCGGCGAGTTCCTCGGCCGGGACGACGTCGTGGATGTCGGTGAAGCCGTGCGGGGCGCGCTCGTGGGCGAGGTTGATGACGACCTCGGGACCGAGCCGCCGGTTGGCACGCTGGAGGGCGGTCATGGCGGGCCGGCGTTCCCGCTCGTACGCGCTGGTCTTCAACGCCAACACCCGCGTCCTGCACGGCCCCACGGAGTTCGCGGCCTTCGAGACGCGGCGCCGCGCCGAGCGGGTGCTGCGGGACAGCGGGGTGCCCCTCGTGGTGATCCGGCCGCCGGTCTACCTCGACAATCTCTTCTCGCGTGGAACGGCCCCGCGCTCGTCGACGAGGGCGTGCTGGCCTATCCGCTGCCGGAGTCGGCGCGGACGGCGTGGCTGTCGCACCGGGGCCTGGCGGAGGCGGCGCTCGCGGCGCTGACCCGGTAGGGCCTGGAGGGGCGGACCTTCGACATCGGCGGCGCGGCGGCGCTGACGGGCGGCGAACTGGCGGCGGCGTTCGGCCGGGGCCTGGGCCGGTCGGTGCGGTACGAGGAGCTGGATCCGGTCGACTTCGAGCACGGGCTCTGCGCACTGCTCGGTCCGGTGGCCGCGGCGGGGGTGGCCGGGGTCTACCACTACATGGCGAGCGGCGCCGACCCGCTGCTCATGGCGGGGGACGACGGGGTGTCGGCGGAGGTGCTCGCGCTCGAACCGGCCCCGGTGGAGGAGTGGGTGTCGCGCCGGCCCTGGCAGGTCTGGTCGACGGACGCGGAGGAGCCGGACACGCCCTCGCGCCGCTGACCCGCGCCCGAGCGAGGCAGCGACCCGCGCTCCCGCGAGCCGCTGACCGCGCTCCGGAGAAGAGCCCCGCCTCACCGAGGCGGGGCTCGTTCAGGTCGTCCGCGCTCTTGCCCGCGCGCCTACGCCCGAGTAGTTAACAAGGCGCCGGATTGCCCACCCGAGAACGGTGGGAAGGCTCCTCCGGTACACCCCCGAATCCGTCCCCCGTGACCCCGTACGTGACCCCGTACCTTCCTTCGGACCCTGTACTCCCTGTGGACCCGCCATCCGAGTGAACGCGGACAGGAGCGGCCATGCCCGCAACCCGCCGGCCGTCGACGGAGCTAGAAAGAGCGCACCACCACCCGCACCCCCGTAACCCGTCAGGTGATGCTGTGAATCCGCTCATGGGACGCATTCCCGTACTGGACGTACGCCCGCTGGTCGACTGTGGCCGGCGCCCCGCGAAAGCGGTGGCAGGAGAGACCTTCGAGGTGACGGCGACCGTCTTCCGCGAAGGGCACGACGCCGTCGCCGCCAATGTCGTGCTGCGCGGACCGTCCGGCCGCCCCGGCCCGTGGACCCCGATGCGCGAACTGGCCCCCGGTACCGACCGGTGGGGCGCCGAGGTCACCCCGGACGCCGAGGGCTCGTGGACGTACACCGTCGAGGCGTGGAGCGATCCGGTGGCCACCTGGCGCCACACGGCGAGGATCAAGATCCCGGCCGGGATCGACTCCGAGCTGGTCCTCGCCGAGGGGGCAGGGCTGCACGAGCGGGCGGCGAAGGGCGTCCCGAAGAAGGGCGGCGGACGGGAGGCCGTGCTCGCCGCCGCGGACGCCCTCCGGGACGTGTCCCGCCCGGCGGCCGTCCGGCTCGCGGCGGCGCTCGCCCCGCGCGTCGTCGAGTCCCTCGACCGGTACCCGCTGCGCGAACTCCTCTCCTCCTCCCCCGCGTTCCCGCTCCAGGTGGAGCGGGAACGTGCCCTGTTCGGCTCCTGGTACGAGTTCTTCCCGCGCTCGGAAGGCGTGCGGAAGGTGAAGGGCCGCACGGTCCCGGGGAACTTCCGCACCGCGGCCGAACGCCTCCCGGCGGCCGCGGCGATGGGCTTCGACGTGGTGTACCTGCCGCCGGTGCACCCGATCGGCGAGACCCACCGCAAGGGACCGAACAACTCCCTCTCGGCATCCCCGAACGACGTGGGCGTGCCGTGGGCGATCGGCTCCCCGGAGGGCGGGCACGACGCGCTCCACCCGGACCTCGGCACCTTCGAGGACTTCGACGCGTTCGTGGCCCGGGCCAGGGAACTGCGTCTGGAGATCGCGCTCGACTTCGCGTTGCAGTGCTCGCCGGACCATCCGTGGGTGGAGAAGCACCCGGAGTGGTTCCACCACCGCCCGGACGGTTCGATCGCGTACGCGGAGAACCCCCCGAAGAAGTACCAGGACATCTATCCGATCGCGTTCGACGCCGACATGGACGGCATCGTCGCGGAGACCGTGCGGGTCCTCCGTCACTGGATGGACCACGGGGTGCGGATCTTCCGCGTCGACAACCCGCACACGAAGCCAGTGGTGTTCTGGGAGCGGGTGATCGGCGAGATCAACCGGGCCGACCCGGACGTGATCTTCCTGGCGGAGGCGTTCACGCGGCCCGCGATGATGCGGACGCTCGGCGCGATCGGTTTCCAGCAGTCGTACACGTACTTCACCTGGCGCAACACCAAGGAGGAGCTGACGGAGTACCTCACCGAGCTGTCCGGGGAGACGGCCGCGCAGATGCGGCCGAACTTCTTCGTGAACACCCCCGACATCCTGCACGCGTACCTCCAGAAGGGCGGCCGGCCGGCGTTCGAGGCGCGGGCGGTGCTCGCGGCGACGCTGTCCCCTTCGTGGGGCATGTACGCCGGGTACGAGCTGTGCGAGAACACCCCGCTGCGGGACGGCAGCGAGGAGTACCTGGACTCGGAGAAGTACGAACTGAGGCCGAGGGACTGGGAGTCGGCGGAGCGGGCGGGGAGGACGATCACGCCCCTGATCACCGCCCTGAACCGGGCCAGGCGCCGCCACCCGGCGCTCCGCCGGCTGCGGAACATCACCTTCCACGAGACCGACAACCCGCAGGTGATCGCGTACAGCAAGCGTTCGGGTTCGAACACCGTTCTGGTGGTCGTCAACCTCGACCCGCACCACACCCAGGAGGCGACGGTCTCGTTGGACATGCCGGTACTCGGCCTCGACTGGCACGAGACCGTGCCGGTGCGCGACGAGCTCACCGGCGAGACCTATCACTGGGGCAGGGCCAGCTACGTGCGCCTAGAGCCGGGTGTCACACCCGCGCACGTCCTCGTCCTGCGACCGTCCCCGCAGACCGGAGGGTCACCCACATCATGACTGTCAACGAGCCCGTCCCCGACACCTTCGAGGACACCCCCGCCAAGGACCGTGATCCCGACTGGTTCAAGCGGGCCGTCTTCTACGAGGTCCTCGTCCGCTCCTTCCAGGACAGCAACGGCGACGGCGTCGGCGACCTGAAGGGCATCACGGCCAAGCTGGACTACCTCCAGTGGCTGGGCGTGGACTGCCTCTGGCTTCCGCCCTTCTTCAAGTCCCCCTTGCGGGACGGCGGATACGACGTCGCGGACTACACCTCCGTACTCCCCGAGTTCGGCGACCTGGCCGACTTCGTCGAGTTCGTCGACTCGGCCCACCAGCGCGGGATGCGCGTGGTCATCGACTTCGTCATGAACCACACGAGCGACCAGCACGAGTGGTTCCAGGAGTCCCGGCGCGACCCCGAGGGGCCGTACGGCGACTACTACGTCTGGGCCGACGACGACAAGCAGTACACGGACGCCCGGATCATCTTCGTCGACACCGAGTCCTCCAACTGGACCTTCGACCCGGTCCGCAAGCAGTACTACTGGCACCGGTTCTTCTCGCATCAGCCGGACCTCAACTACGAGAACCCGGCGGTGCAGGAGGAGATCCTCTCCGCGCTGAAGTTCTGGCTCGACCTGGGGATCGACGGGTTCCGGCTCGACGCGGTGCCGTACCTGTACCAGCAGGAGGGCACCAACTGCGAGAACCTCCCGGCGACCCACGGCTTCCTCAAGCGGGTCCGCAAGGAGATCGACGACCACTACCCGGACACGGTGCTGCTCGCCGAGGCGAACCAGTGGCCGGAGGACGTCGTCGACTACTTCGGCGACTTCCGCTCGGGCGGCGACGAGTGCCACATGGCCTTCCACTTCCCGGTCATGCCGCGCATCTTCATGGCCGTGCGGCGCGAGTCGCGCTACCCGGTCTCCGAGATCCTGGCGAAGACCCCGGAGATCCCCTCCGGCTGCCAGTGGGGCATCTTCCTGCGCAACCACGACGAGCTCACCCTCGAGATGGTCACGGACGAAGAGCGCGACTACATGTACGCCGAGTACGCCAAGGACCCGCGGATGCGGGCCAACATCGGCATCCGGCGCCGCCTGGCCCCGCTCCTCGACAACGACCGCAAGCAGATGGAGCTGTTCACCGCGCTGCTCTTCTCGCTGCCCGGTTCGCCGGTGCTGTACTACGGCGACGAGATCGGCATGGGCGACAACATCTGGCTGGGCGACCGGGACGGGGTCCGCACCCCGATGCAGTGGACGCCCGACCGGAACGCCGGCTTCTCGTCCTGCGATCCGGGGCGGCTCTATCTGCCGGCCATCATGGACCCGGTCCACGGCTACCAGGTGACGAACGTCGAGGCCGGGATGGCCTCACCGTCCTCGCTCCTGCACTGGACGAAGCGGATGATCGAGATCCGTAAGCAGAACCGGGCCTTCGGCACGGGGACGTACACGGAACTCCCGGCGTCCAACCCGGCGGTGCTGGCCTTCCTCCGTGAGGATGGCGACGACCTCGTCCTCTGCGTGAACAACTTCTCGCGGTTCGCGCAGCCGACGGAGCTGGACCTGCGGCGCTTCGCCGGCACGCACCCGGTGGAGCTGATCGGCGGGGTGACGTTCCCGGCCATCGGGGAGTTGCCCTACCTCCTGACCCTTGCGGGACACGGCTTCTACTGGTTCCGTCTCAAGAAGGGCTGACCGACGGTCAGTTCGGATTCGTCCGGGGTGGGACGGTTTCCCCCGTCCCCCTCTGGGCACTGTGTCCCACACACGATTCAGGTCCATACGGGCCTTCTTGCCGGACCCATACGGATCTTCCCCTTCCGACACGTCCCGCACTTCCGGACAGTTCAAGCCGTCATCCGGGACACTCTGCGCATTTGAACACATACGACGCCCAACTGCGCGCCCCGGGGAAAGGACGCGATGCCATGCCGGAGACCGCATCCACCACCCGGGCCCCGGACGCCCTCCTTCCGGCCCTCGCCCCCCTGCTCCACGAATGGCTGCCACGGCAGCGCTGGTTCGCGGGCAAGGGCCGCCGGGTCACCGGATTCACGCTGGAGGCGGCCACCGAGCTGCTGCCCCTGGACGGCACGGGACCCGGTCTCCTCCATCTGCTCGTACGGGTCGAACAGCCGGGCCGCCCGGCCGGAACGCCCGCCGACTGCTACCAACTGCTCCTGGGCGTAAGGACCCAGCTCCCGCCGCGCCTCGCCCCCGCCCTGATCGGGCGGATCCGGCAGGGCCCGCTCGCCGGACGCGCGGTCTACGAAGGGCTGCGCGACCCGCGGCTCGCGGGACTCCTCTACGAGCGACTGCGCACCCCGGGCCGGACCGGCCCCCTGCGCTTCCACGCCACGACGGCGCTCCCGCCCGCCCCGGCCCCCCGCGTGCTGGACGCGGAGCAGTCCAACTCCTCGCTCGTGTATGGCGATTCGTACATCCTGAAGATCTTCCGACGGGTCAGCCCCGGCGCCAACCCCGACCTGGAACTCCCCCTGGCCCTGAGCCGGGCGGGCTGTGCCCGGGTCCCGGCGCCGGTCGCCTGGTTCGAGTCCGGGGCCTCGACCCTCGGCGTCCTCCAGCCGTACCTCCGGGACTCCCGGGACGGCTGGCGGCTCGCGCTCGACGCGCTGGCCGACGGGCGGGAGTTCGGCGCCGAGGCGCGGGCGCTCGGCCGGGCCACGGCCGAGGTCCACCTCGCCCTCGCCGACGCGCTGCCGACCCGGCGGCTGCGGCGGTCCGAGACCGAGCACCTCGCCGCCGCGATGGACCGGCGGCTGCACGCGGCGGCGCAGGCGGTGCCGGCGCTCCTGCCGTACGTGCCGGGGCTGCGGGCCGTCTTCGCGGCGGCCGGCGAGGCGCCCGGCGCGGGGGCGCTCCAGCGCATCCACGGCGATCTGCACCTGGGGCAGACCCTGCGGGGGTCCGACGGCGGCTGGGCCGTCATCGACTTCGAGGGGGAACCGGCGAAGTCGCTGGACGAGCGGCGCAGTCCGCAGCCCACCGTCCGCGACGTCGCCGGCATGCTCCGCTCCTTCGACTACGCCGCCCGCACGCACCGCCCGTGGAACGCGGACTGGGCGGCGCGCTGCCGGGCCGCGTACTGCACGGGCTACGCCGAGGCCGCGGGCGCCGACCCGCGCGCCGATCCCGCCCTTCTCCGCGCCTACGAGACCGACAAGGCGGTCTACGAGGTCGTCTACGAGGCCCGCCACCGACCGGACTGGCTCCCGGTCCCGATGTCCGCGATCGAACGCCTGGCCACGTCCACGTGAGCTCCCGCGCCGTCCCGCCCGTGTGGGCGATCGTCCCGCGGGGCGGGACGCCGCGGGCCTCGCCCCCGTTCGGCCCAGCCGGCAGGCGGGTTCGCACCGCTCCCGCCTGCGCCGACTCCCACGCGCCCCGTTCGGCCGAGTGTCCCGCGCCCGCGCGGTGCCGTTTCCTACCCCGTACCCCTGTACCCCTCGCCCCTCAGGAGGCACCCCCGTGACCGCCCGATCCGCAGGCAAGACGTCCCGCGCAAGGAAGACGCCCGCACCGGACCGGACCGCCGTGCGGAAGGCGCCACCGCTCGACCCGGGTGATCGCGCCCGGTTGCTGGCGGGCGAGCATCACGACCCGCACGGCGTGCTCGGCGCCCATCCGGTGCGCGGCGGGGTCGTGGTGCGCGTGCTGCGACCGTGGGCGAAGGAGGTCGCCGTCCTGACGAAGGGGCGGCGCGTCACCCTTCACGACGACGGCGACGGGCTCTTCTCCGGGCTGCTGCCGCTCCTGCGCAAGGTGCCCGCGTACGAGCTGCGGGTGCGGTACGGCGACGAGGGGGGCGACGAGCTCGCCGTCGTCGACCCGTACCGCTTCCTTCCCGCCCTCGGGGAGCTGGATCTCCATCTGATCGGCGAGGGGCGGCACGAGGAGCTGTGGACGGCGCTCGGCTCGCACACCCTGGTCCACGAGGGTGTGGCCGGGACCCGTTTCGCCGTGTGGGCGCCGAACGCCCGCGGTGTCCGCGTCACCGGTGACTTCACGCACTGGGACGGCACGGCGCTGCCGATGCGCTCGCTGGGTTCGACGGGCGTGTGGGAGCTGTTCGTGCCGGGCGTCGGCGAGGGGGCCGTCTACAAGTACGACATCACCCGGCCGGACGGTTCGCACACCGTGCGGGCCGACCCGATGGCCCGCCGTACGGAGTGCCCGCCGAACACCGCGTCGATCGTCACCGCCTCGCACTACGCGTGGGACGACGCCGCGTGGATGGACCGGCGCGGCGCCCGCCCGCACCACGAGTCCCCGCTCTCGGTCTACGAGCTGCACCTGCCGTCCTGGCGGCCGGGGCTGACGTACCGCGAGCTCGCCGAGCAGCTGCCGGAGTACGTCCGCGATCTCGGCTTCACGCACGTGGAGTTCATGGCGGTCGCCGAGCACCCGTTCAGCGGCTCCTGGGGCTACCAGGTCACCGGCTTCTACGCGCCGACGGCCCGGATGGGCACGCCCGACGACTTCAAGCACCTGGTCGACGCCCTGCACCGGGCGGGGATCGGGGTCCTGATGGACTGGGTCCCGGCGCACTTCCCGAAGGACGACTGGGCGCTCGCCGAGTTCGACGGGCGTCCGTTGTACGAGCACGAGGACCCGCGCCGCTCGCACCATCCCGACTGGGGGACGCTGGAGTTCGACTACGGGCGCAAGGAGGTGCGGAACTTCCTCGTCGCCAACGCGGTGTACTGGTGCCAGGAGTTCCACCTCGACGGGCTCCGTGTGGACGCGGTGGCCTCGATGCTCTACCTGGACTACTCGCGCGAGCACGGCGAGTGGCTGCCGAACGAGTTCGGCGGGCGGGAGAACCTGGACGCGGTGGCCTTCCTCCAGGAGATGAACGCGACCGTCTACCGCCGCTGCCCGGGGATCGTCACCTTCGCCGAGGAGTCCACGGCCTGGGACGGCGTGACGCGGGCGACGGACCAGGTGGGCCCCGGCGGCTTCGGCGGTCTGGGCTTCGGCATGAAGTGGAACATGGGCTGGATGCACGACTCGCTGGGCTACGTGGCGAAGGAGCCGGTGCACCGGAAGTACCACCACCACGAGATGACCTTCTCGATGGTGTACGCGTACAGCGAGAACTACATCCTGCCGATCTCGCACGACGAGGTCGTGCACGGCAAGCGGTCGCTGGTGTCGAAGATGCCGGGCGACTGGTGGCAGCAGCGGGCCGACCACCGGGCCTACCTGGGCTTCATGTGGGCCCATCCCGGCAAGCAACTCCTCTTCATGGGGCAGGAGTTCGCGCAAGGCGGGGAGTGGTCGGCGGAGCACGGGCCCGACTGGTGGCTGCTCGACCCGGCGTACGGCGCGGAGCCCGACCACCGGGGCGTACGGGACCTGGTGCGGGACCTGAACACGGTGTACGCCGCGAACCCGTCGCTCTGGGAGCGGGACACCGCCCCGGACGGCTTCCAGTGGATCGTCGGGGACGCCGCCGAGGACAACGTCTTCGCGTTCCTGCGCTTCGACGGCTTCGGCTCGCCGCTGCTCGCCGTCTGCAACTTCTCGCCGGTCGTGCGGCACGACTACCGGCTCGGGGTGCCGGACACCTTCGCCGCCTGGGCGGAGGTCCTGAACACGGACGCCGCCCGGTACGGCGGCGGGGACGTGGTGGGCACCGACCCGGTGAAGACCGAGTCGGTGCCGTGGCACGGCCGTTCGGCGAGCGTGCGGATGACGCTGCCGCCGCTGGCCACGGTCTGGCTCAGGCCGGCCTGATCACGCCCAGCCGCTGCGTCGCCCGGGTCAGCGCCACGTACAGGTCGTTGATCCCGTGCGGGGCGCCGGCCACGATGCCGTCCGGGTCGACGACCAGGACGGTGTCGAACTCCAGGCCCTTCGCCTGCCGGGGGTCGAGCAGGACCACCGGCCGGGTGAGGTCGGGCGCCGCTCCGTGGGCGGCGTCCGGCAGGGCCGCGACCAGGCCGGGCAGCAGGCGCTCCGGTGCGATCACGGCGAGCCGGCCCTCGGCGCGCAGCTCGGCGGCGACCGCGTCGGCGGCCTCCTTCACCGGGTCGTCGGCCGTACGGTCCCAGGGTGCGACGCCGGTGGAGCGGACGGAGCTGGGCGGTTCGAAGTCCGGGTCGGCGGCGCGCCGGACCTCGGCGGCGACCTCCATGATCTCGGCGGGGGTGCGGTAGTTGACCCCGAGGCGGACGTGCTCCCAGCGGTCCTGCACGTACGGCGAGAGGATCCGCTCCCAGGCGCCGACGCCGGCCGGGTCGCCGGTCTGGGCGGGGTCGCCGACCAGGGTCATGGAGCGGGTCGGGCTGCGGCGCATGAGGAGCCGCCAGGCCATCGCGGAGAGCTCCTGGGCCTCGTCCACGATGATGTGGCCGAAGGCCCAGGTGCGGTCGGCGGCGGCCCGTTCGGCGGCGGTCCGGTAGTCGGCCTCCTCCTGGCGCTCGGCGAACCGTTCGGCGTCGATGATGTCGTGCGCGGAGAGGACCTCGGAGGCGTCCTCGTCGAGCTCCTCCTTGTCCTCGAACTCGTAGGTGCGTGAGGCGTACGAGACGTCGAGGACGCCCTGCGCGTACTGGATCTGGCGCTGCCGCTCGGCCTCCTGGGCGGCGCGGGCGGCCGAGTCGTCCTCGCCGAGGAGCTCGGCGGCCTCGTCGAGGAGCGGCACGTCGGCGGGGGTCCACTCGCCGCTGTCGCGCCGGATCGCCGCGGCGTCCTCGTCGTCGAGGTGGGTGGGCTCGGTGAGGTAGTCGGCCAGGAACTCCTGGGGGGTGAGGGCCGGCCAGAGGGTGTCGACGGCGGCGTGCACGTCGGGGTTGGCGGCGATGCCCTTGGCGAGGAGCGCGCGGTCGTCGGGGCCGAGGAAGTTGGGGCCGCCGTACGGGTCGGCGCCGATGCGGTCGGCGAGCTGTTCGGCGAGCGAGTCCAGGATGCGGAAGACGAAGTAGGGGCGGGCGAGGTTGTGCGGGAGGACGGTCTCGCGGGCCTTGTGCCGGGCCTCCAGGGCCATGTCCCAGTCGATGACCAGGTCCCCGTCCTCGTGCGGGACGACGAGGGGCGCGCCGCGCTCGGGGACCTGCTGGCGGTCGCGTACGGCCGCGGCGAGCGCGTCGGCCATGGCGGCGGAGCCCTTGACGGCGGCGGCGCGGGGGGTGTCGGTGCCGGTGGCGCGGACGCCGGGGAAGAGTTCGGCGGGGGTGGCGAGCAGGACGCCGGTCTCACCGAGGGAGGGCAGGACGTTCCCGATGTAGCCGAGGAAGGCGGGATTGGGGCCGACGATGAGGACGGCGCGCTTGGCGAGCTGCTCGCGGTGGGCGTAGAGGAGGTACGCGGCGCGGTGCAGCGCGACGGCGGTCTTGCCGGTGCCGGGGCCGCCCTCGACGACGAGGACGCCCTGGTGCGGGGAGCGGATGATGCCGTCCTGCTCGGCCTGGATGGTCTGCACGATGTCGTGCATGCGGCCGGTGCGGGCGGCGTCGAGCGCGGCGAGCAGCACCTCGTCGGCGTCGCGGCTCTCGTGGCCGGTGCGGGTGGCGTCGGCGAGGTCGAGGACCTCGTCGTGGAGGGCGGTGACCTCGCGGCCCCGGGTGCTGATGTGCCGGCGGCGGGAGAGGCCCATGGGTTCGTAGCCGGTGGCGAGGTAGAAGGGCCTGGCGATCTCGGCGCGCCAGTCGACGACGAGGGGTGTGCGGTGCGGGTCGTCCCTGCGGATGCCGAGCCGCCCGATGTGGTGGTCACGGCCGTCACGGAAGACGAGCCGGCCGAAGCACAGCCCGCTCTCCCCCGCGTCGAAGGCGGCGAGCAGCCCGGACTGTTCGGCGACGGTGACGTCCCGTTCGAGGCGGCCCTGGTTGCTGCCCACCCCGGGGGTGCGCAGGGCCTGGGCGACGGCGGCCTCGGCCCGGTCCCTCAGGTCGTCGAGTCGTGCGTACAGATCGGTGATGAATTGCTGCTCATTCCGAAATTCCTCGGTTGACAATTCGACTCCCGGCGCGATACAGTGCGTTTATTGAACTTCTCCGCGTCCATTGCTATTCCGGACATGGAATCCATTAATATACGTGACGCAATACCCCGACTGTCAATTCCAGTCGGGGTATTTCTGTATCCGGTCCCGGGGCCGCCGGACAGGCCCTACGGAGCCAGGACGTCCTCGAGTTCCTGCAGGAGGCGGCGCTTCGGGCGGGCCCCGACCAGCGACTTCACCGGCTCGCCCGCGTGGAAGACCATGAGCGTCGGGGTCGCCAGGACCCCGTACTTCACCGTGGTCTCCGGGTTCCGGTCGACGTCGATCTCGACGATCCGCAGCCGCGCCGCCTCCTCCGTGGCGAGCGCGGCGAGCACCGGCTTCAGCTGCCGGCACGGCCCGCACCACACCGCCGTGAACTTCACCAGGACCGGCAGCTCGGCCTCCAGCACCTCCGTGCCGAAGTCCGCGTCCGTGACCTCGGCCACGCCCTCCGTGTACGTCGTCATCTCCGTCACCCCTCCGTCTCCGGGGCCGCGTCCGTGTCCGCGTCCCACTCCGTGCCGAGCTCGCACCGGGGTTCCGGGCCGTGCGGGAGCTCCGCCTCGGCCCTCAGCAGCTGGGCGCCCACCTGGGCGCGTACCGCCTGGAGCTGGTCGATCAGGCCGTCCAGTTCGGCGACCTTCCGCCGGTAGACGGCGATCGACGCGGGGCAGGCGTCACCCGTCGGGTGCCCTTCGCGCAGGCAGTCGACGAACGGCCGTGTCTCCTCCAGTTCGAACCCGAAGTCCTGCAGGGTCCTGATCTGCTGGAGGAGGCGCAGGTCGTCCTCGTCGTACGTGCGGCGGTACCCCTGCTCCGTGCGCCGTGCGGTCAGGAGGCCACGGGACTCGTAGTACCGCAGAGTCCGCGTGGTGGTTCCCGCCCGTTCGGCCAGTTCTCCGATGCGCATGTCCCCGAACGTAATCCTTGACGCCGACGTCAAGGCAAGCAGGGAGCGGAGGGGAGGTTCGTCGATGGTCCGTGCGGTGGAGTGGAGAGGCAAAGCCGTCCCTACTGTCCTCTTGCCTCCATGTCTCCGCTTTCCAGCGCGGACCGACACGCGACGCGAGTTCCCCCATCCCATCCGCGCGGCGGCGGGGCTGTCAAGGGCGGGGTGCGCCGGGCGGCAGCAGCGGCTTCCGCTCCACCGGTGACGACAGCACGACCGAGGTCGTGGTCCGGCCGAGCGCCGAGGTCTGCTCCAGGACGTCTTCCAGGTGGACGGTGTCGGTGACGGCGACCTTGAGGATCCAGCAGTCCTCGCCCACCACGTGGTGGACCTCCAGGACCTCGGGGCGCGCGGTCAGCTCCAGGGTCCGCGGGTGCTTCAGGGTGTAGCCGCCGTGCGGATTCACCCGGATGAAGGCCTGGATGCCGTAGCCGAGCCGGGCCGGGGAGACATGGGCGCCGTAGCCGGTGACCGCCCCGCTCGCCTCCAGGCGGCGGACCCGCTCGGTGACGGCCGCGGGGCTGAGCCGGACGCGGCGGCCGAGCTCGCTGAGCTTGATCCGGCCGTCGGTCTGCAGGAGGTCCAGGATCTGCCGGTCGATGGGGTCGAAAGCGGCTGCCGAGGAATCGTCGGCGGCGGGGCGCGAAGGCCGAGGTTCCTTCGGTACGGCGGCCGGAAATCCCATGAATCCCCCTTCAGGTGACGAACGCACAACGTAACACTTGTCCTGCGAGCAAAGGGAGTTGGGAATGATGGACATTCTGGTCATCGGCGGGAATCGCTATTTCGGAAAGCGGCTCATCGCTCTGCTGAGGAAATCCGGACACCGGATCACCGTGCTCAACCGGGGTTCTTCCGGCGCCCCCGGGGGAATCGAGCACCTCGTGGCGGACCGCGACGACGAGGCGGCCCTGGAATCCGTTCTGGCGGGCCGGTCCTTCGATGTCGTCGTGGACCAGGTCTGCTACACCCCGCGCCAGGCGGAGATCGCCCTGCGGGTGTTCGGGACGCGGACGCGGCGGTACGTGATGACGTCGACGGTGGAGGTGTACGGATACGAGGACTCGGCGGTGCCGGTCGCCGAGTCCGCCCTCGACCTGGCCTCGGTCACCGTCGACACGGGCCTGGCCTGGGAGGATCCGGAGTTCCGCGAGGAGCACTACGGGGAGGGGAAGCGGCAGGCGGAGGCGGTGTTCGCGGCGGGGTCGCCGTTCGCCTGGACCTCGGTGCGGGTCGCCCATGTGCTCGGCGGTGACGACGACTTCACGGGCAGGGTCGACCACTACGCGCGGCGCATCCGGGCCGGGGAGCCGATCGCCGTTCCCGTGGTGAACCGTCCGGCGACCTACGTGTACGTGGAGGAGATCGCGGCATTCCTCGCCTGGACGGTCGAGGCGGAATTCACCGGGCCGGTCAACGCCCATTCCCACGGCCCGCTCACGACGGCCGACATCTGCGCGGAGATCGAGAAGCAGGTGGGCGGCCGGACGGTCTTCCGGGAGGTGGAGGTCGGCGAGGTCTCGCCGTTCTCCTTCGCCCGCTCGTACGGGATGGACAACTCCCGTGCGACCGCGCTCGGTTATTCCTTCAGCCGGTCGGACGAGTGGCTTTCGCGCGCGGTTTCCGAGACCGTCGGCGCACGGGACCTCGGGGCGCCGGGCGCCGGGGCGGTGCGCTGATGCGTACGAGAACGCTGGGGGACGTACGGGTCGGGGCGGTCGGCTTCGGCACGATGCCGCTCTCCATCGAGGGGCGCCCCGACGAGGCCCGGGCCGTGGCCACCGTGCACGCGGCCCTGGACGCGGGGGTGACGCTCCTCGACACCGCCGACTCCTACCACCCGCCGGGCGGCGCGCCGGGCGAGGGCGAGCTGCTCGTGGCGCGGGCCCTGGCCTCGTACGGGGGCGGAACGGACGGTGTCCTCGTCGCGACGAAGGGCGGGCGCGGCCGTACGGCGGACGGCGGCTGGACCGTGGACGGTCGGCCCGCGCACCTGCGGCGGGCGGCGGAGGACTCGGCCCGGCGGCTCGGCGGGACGCCGATCGGCCTGTACCAGCTGCACAAGCCGGACCCGGCCGTCCCGTACGCCGAATCACTGGGCGCGATACGGGAGTTGCTCGACGCGGGCACCATCCGGCTGGCCGGGATCTCGAACGTGGACGCGGAGCGGATCCTGCTGGCCCGCGAGATCCTGGGCGACCGGCTCGTCTCCGTACAGAACCGCTACTCGCCGGCGGTCCGGGAGAGCGAGGCGGAGCTGCGGCTCTGCGCGGAGCTCGGTCTCGCCTTCCTGCCGTGGAGTCCGCTGGGCGGGATCTCGCGCAGCTCGCTCGACGGGGCGTCCGCCCTGGAGGAGGACCCGGAGTTCGGGGGGTTCCACCGGGTGGCGCGGGAGCGGGGGGTCAGTCCGCAGCGGGTGGCGCTCGCGTGGCTGCTCACACGGTCGGAGACGGTGCTGCCGATCCCGGGCGCGAGCCGGCCGGAGACGGTACGGGACTCGGCGGCGGCGGCCGGACTCCCGCTGTCGCCGGAGGAGCTGTCCCTGCTGGACGGGCGGTGACCGAGGAGACCGGCCCCTGGGCGGAGCCGGCGTCTCCCGCTCGGCGAGAGGGACGGTCCCGGTCGCGGTCGCGGCCGGGATCGCCCCTCCCCCGGGGCCCGGATCCGGCTCAAGGCCCGGGACCCGGGGCTCGTCAGACGCCCGCGCGCGCCTTCTCCTCGCCGTCCCCGGCCCGCTGGTCCGGGACCGCGGCGGGGGCGTGGTCGTCGACGAGGGTCTTCTCGTCGAAGGGGATGTTCCCGGCGAGGACCTCCGCGACCCTCGCCTTGTCGATCTCCTTCGTCCAGGTGCCGACGAGGACGGTGGCGACGGCGTTGCCCGCGAAGTTGGTGAGGGCGCGGGCCTCGCTCATGAAGCGGTCGATGCCGACGATCAGGCCCACGCCGTCGACCAGCTCGGGCCGGTGGGACTGGAGGCCGCCCGCGAGGGTCGCGAGGCCCGCACCGGTGACGCCGGCCGCGCCCTTCGAGGCGATGATCATGAAGACCAGGAGGGAGATCTGCTCGCCGAGCGAGAGCGGGTCGCCCATCGCCTCGGCGACGAACAGCGAGGCCATCGTGAGGTAGATCGCGGTGCCGTCGAGGTTGAAGGAGTAGCCGGTCGGGACGGTGATGCCGACGACCGGCTTGCTGACGCCCAGGTGCTCCATCTTCGCGATGAGCCGCGGCAGTGCGGACTCCGACGAGGAGGTGGAGAGGATCAGCAGGAACTCGCGGCCCAGGTACTTCAGCAGGCTCCAGATGTTGATCCCGGCGACCAGGCGCAGGATCGCGCCGAGCACGACGAAGACGAAGAGCCCGCAGGTCAGATAGAAGCCGATCATGATGACGGCGAGGGACTTCAGGGCGTCGACGCCGGTCGCGCCGACGACGGCGGCGATCGCGCCGAACGCGCCGACCGGGGCCACCCACATGATCATCGCGAGGACGCGGAAGACGAGCCGCTGGATGTGGCCGATCCCGCGGAGCACCGGCTCCCCGGTGGAGCCCATCGCCTGGAGCGCGAAGCCCGTGAGCAGCGCGACGAGAAGCGTCTGGAGGACCTCGCCCTCGGTGAAGGCGGAGACGAGGGTGGTGGGGATGATCCCGAGGAGGAAGTCCGGCGTGGACTCGCTCGCGCCCTCCGCCTGCTTGGCGCCGGCCTCGGCGATCTCCTTGGTGAGGTGGAGGCCGGAACCGGGTTCCAGGATGTTGCCGACGAGCAGACCGATCGCGAGTGCGACGGTCGACATCACAAGGAAGTAGCCGAGGGCGAGACCGCCGACGGCGCCGACCTTCGCCGCCTTCCGGACCGAGCCGACGCCGAGGACGATCGTGCAGAAGATGATCGGCGAGATCATCATCTTGATCAGACTGACGAAGCCGGTGCCCAGCGGCTTGAGTTCGACGGCGACGCCCGGCGCCAGGAAGCCGACCGCGATGCCGAGCAGTACGGCGCCGATGACGGCCAGATAGAGATAGTGGGTACGGTCCCGTCGTGCGGCCACGGGGTCCTCCTCGCGCTGATGGGTGTCCACGTCCCGGTGGACTCCGCGACTATCCATCAGCCTGTGACCGGGGTCACGGTTGCGTACGTTTCGTTCACGACCGACACGTCCGGCGGGCCCGGACCGGGGCAGGACCGGGGCCGGACCAGGGGCCGGACCCGGCGTCGGAGGAAGAGAACGATTCGGGAACGCAATGCCCCGGCGCAAACTCCGCCGTGCACACTTACCCGCATGCGTTTCCCCCGTCCCCGCCCCCGCAGCCTGGCGGGTCAGCTCTTCGCGATGCAGGTCGTGCTCGTGGCCGTCGTCGTGGCGGGCTGCGCGGTCTTCGCGTACGTCACGGACCGCGCCCAGGCCGAGGAGACCGCGCGGCGCCAGTCCACGGCGACCGCCGCGGCCGTCGCCCACTCGCCCTCCGTGGTGACGGCGGCCCGCTCCGCCGACCCGACGGCGGTGCTCCAGCCGTACACGGAGGCGCTGCGCGGACACGCGGACGTCGCCTTCGTGGTGATCATGGCACCCGACGGGACCCGCTGGACGCATCCGGAGCCGGCCCAGATCGGCCGTACGTACCTCGGTCACATCGAGGAGGCGGTACGGGGGCGGACCTTCTCCGAGACGCACCTGGGGGTGCTCGGACCGTCCGTGCGGACGGTGGCGCCCGTCTACGACGGCGACCGGGTCGTCGCCCTCGTCAGCGCGGGCATCACGATCGAGAGGATCAGCGAGCAGGTACGGGAGCAGGTCACCGCCCTGCTCTTCATGGCGGGCGCGGCGCTCGCGCTGGGCGGCGCGGGGACGTACGTCGTCAACGCCCGCCTGCGCCGCCACACGCACGGCATGAACGCGGCCGAGCTGAGCCGCGTGCACGACTACCACGAGGCCGCGCTGCACGCCGTACGGGAAGGGCTCGTGATGCTCGACGGACGGCGGCGGATCGCCCTCATCAACGACGGGGCACGGGAGCTGCTCGGCCTCGACGAAGGGGTCGTCGGGCGCTCAGCAGCCGAACTCGGCCTGCCCGCACCGCTCACGGGCGCGCTGCTCTCCTCCGAGCCACGCGTGGACGAGACCCATCTGACGGCCGACCGGGTGCTCGTGGTCAGCACCCGCCCGGTGGTGGGCGGGGAGCGGCGCGGCACGGTCGTCACCCTTCGGGACCGCACGGAACTCCAGGCGCTCTCCGGGGAGTTGGACTCCGAGCGCGGTTTCACGGAGGCCCTCCGCTCGCAGGCCCACGAGGCGGCGAACCGGCTGCACACGGTCGTCTCGCTCATCGAACTGGGCCGGGTGGCCGAGGCGGTGGAGTTCGCGACGGCGGAGCTGGAGCTCGCGCAGGCCCTCACCGACCGGGTCGTCGACGCGGTCGGCGAACCGGTCCTCGCGGCGCTGCTGCTCGGCAAGGCGGCGCAGGCCAACGAGCGGGGCGTGGAGCTGGTGCTGACCGAGGACAGCCGGATCGACGACGGCCGGGTGCCGGCGGCGCTGCCCTCCCGGGACCTGGTCACGATCCTGGGCAACCTCATCGACAACGCCGTGGAGGCGGTCGGCGGGACGCCGCACGCGCGCGTGACGGTCACGGTCGCGGCGCGGGCGGGCGACGGCGAGCTGCTGCTGCGGGTCGGGGACAGCGGCCCCGGTGTCCGCCCGGCCGACCGGGAGGCGGTCCTCGGCCGCGGCTGGTCGACCCGGGGCCCCGGCCGCGGTCTCGGCCTCGCCCTGGTGGGCCAGGCCGTCTCCCGCGCCGCCGGCACGCTTGAGCTGGCGGACGCGGCGGAGGGCGGCGCGGAGTTCACGGTACGACTGCCGCTGCCGGCGTCCGGGGCTGCGCCCGCGCCTGCCCCTGTCTCCGTATCCGGGGCGGCGGTAGGTCTCACGCCCTCGCCCGTATCCGCATCCGGGTCGGGGGCAGGCCTCGCGCCCGTGTCCGTGTCCGCCTCGGAGTCTGCGGCGCGGCCCGCCGCCGTTTCCAGTCCCGCGCCCGCGCCCGCGCCCGCGCCCCCGCCCGGGCCCCTCCCCCTCCCCCTCCCCCTCCCCCGTGAAGGAAGCCCGCGGTCGGCCGGTCCCGCCGCCGGGTCCGAGGTGACCCCGTGAGTACGAGTCCCCTGCGCGTCCTCGTCGTCGAGGACGACCCCGTCGCCGCCGACGCCCACGCGCTCTACGCCGGGCGGGTCGAGGGCTTCACCGTCGTCGGGGTCGCCCACTCCCGGGCCGCCGCCGTGCGGGTGCTCGACCGGACGCCGGTCGACCTGATCCTCCTCGACCTCTACCTGCCCGACGGCCACGGCCTCCAGCTGCTGCGCGCGCTCCGCGCCGCCGGGCACTCCGCCGACGTGATCGCCGTGACCTCCGCCCGTGACCTGGCGGTCGTCCGCGAGGGCGTGTCCCTCGGCGTCGTCCAGTACGTCCTGAAGCCCTTCGCCTTCGCCACGCTCCGGGACCGGCTCGCGCGGTACGCGGAGTTCCAGGCGTCCGCCGGGGAGGCCTCCGGGCAGGACGAGGTGGACCGGGCGCTCGCCACGCTCCGCGCCCCGCACCCCGCGACCCTGCCGAAGGGTCTCAGCGCCCCGACCCTGGATGCGGTCACCCGCACCCTCAGGGACACCCCGGCCGGCGTCACCGCCGCCGAGGCGGGCACCGCGGTGGGGATCTCCCGGATCACCGCCCGCCGCTACCTGGAGCACCTCGTGACCGAGGGCCGGGCCGTGCGCGCCCCGCAGTACGGGCAGATCGGGCGGCCCGAGCTGCAGTACCGCTGGCTCGACGGCCGGGCACGACGCCCCTGACCTGCCGCTTGAGCGCCACTGACCTGCGGTTACCGATCGGTTCCCACGTTCCTACGACGTCTCGCGTTGGGGGAACGCACCGTAGCCAGCCGTCACCGTCCGCACCTACCGTGGCAGGGTGCACCAACCCTCTCCCCCCTTCAACGCCCTGGCCGCGCGCCGTCTGCGCGAAGGCCTCGGCATGGCCCCGGGACACGTCGCGTACGGGCTCCGCGCCCAGTACGGCATGCTCGTCGACCCCGACACCGTCGTCGCCTGGGAGCGCGGCCGTCTCCTCCCCACCGAACAGGAGCTCACCGCCCTCGCGGGCGTCCTCTGGTGCGCTCCCGCCGATCTCATCGCCGCCGCCACGACCCTGCGCGAGCACCGGCTGGCCCGCGCGCTCCCCGCGGAGGAGCTGGCCCGCCGGGTCGGCGTGGCGGCCCACGCGTACCAGCGGATGGAGGACGAGGGCCGCTGGCGCGGCACCGAACGCCAGACGGCCGCCCTCGCGGAGGCCCTCGGCCTCGGGCCGCGCGCGCTGATCACGGCGATCGGCGGCGACGACAGCCTCGCGGAGCTGCTGCGCGACGCCGCCACCACCCGCTGGCAGGCCTATGTGAAGCCGACCGTGAAGATGGTGCCGCTGCCCAAGCGGACCGTGGAGCCGGCGCTACAGCTGCTGCACACGGACTACCACGCGCGGATGGCGGCGACCAGCAGCTGGGGCGCCTCGGGGGCCACGGGCGACGAGGGGCGCGCGTACCTGGAGGAGATCACCGGGCACTTCTGGGCGGCGGTGGGTCTTTAGCGCGGTCGGCCCGGCGTGACCGTAGATTGGCCGCCGTGAGACGACACGTACCTTTCGAACGACTCCACAACTTCCGTGACCTGGGCGGCTATCGGACCGCCGACGGCGGGACCGTGCGGTGGGAGACCCTCTACCGCTCCGACTCGCTGGCCAAGCTCGCGGAAGCCGGTCCCGACGACCTCGCCCGCTTCCGCGCGCTGCGCGTGGCCTCCGTGATCGACCTGCGCTACCCGTGGGAGATCGCCGCCAAGGGCCGCCTGCCGGAGACCGAGGACGTCTCCTGGCACAACCTGTCCATCGAGCACCGGCCGTACGACCAGGCGGAGATCGACCCGGACCTCGACCCGTGGCGCTACCTCGCCGACCGGTTCGCCGAGGTCGCCGAGGACGGTGCGGAGGAGATCCGTACCGCCCTGGAGGTCATCGCCGCCGCCGACGGCCCGCTCGTCTTCCACTGCGCCTCCGGCAAGGACCGCACCGGACTCGTCGCGGCCCTGGTGCTCGCGCTCCTCGACGTCCCCGACGAGGAGATCCTCGCGGACTTCGCGCTCACGGAGCTGGCCACGGAGCGGCTGATCGCCGACTGGCGGGCGGCGCACCCCGGCCGCGAGCTCCGCTGGCCGGGGTACGGCCGGGCGCCGGCCGAGATCCTCCGGCTGTTCCTCGCGGACCTGCGCGAGCGGTACGGCTCGGTGTACGGGTACGTCACCGGCCACGTCGGTCTTGACCCGGCGGTGGTGACGGCGCTGAGGACCCGGCTGGTGGAGCCGGCCTGATCGGCGCGACACCCTTGGGCCGTGCCCGGGCCCTCTAGCCTCTGCGGTCGAAGCTGAAGAGCTGACCGGCCGCGTCCGGGGCGCAGGGGGCCTGGGCCAGTCGTGCCCAGGCCGCCGCGCGGTCACCGACGACGGTGACGCAGCTGCCGGGCGTCGCCGAGTCCGCCGGAACGATCCGGTAGCCCTCGACCGGAGTGCCGTACGGCTCCAGGGCGAACGCCTCCACCCGGCTCGGGTCGCCGCACTCGGAGTCCTCGTACGCGGCGTCGGGTAGGCGGCCGCCGGAGGGTATGCCGGAGCAGCCGGGCCCGTGTTCGGGATGGTCCGAAACGATCCTCCACCGGCCGGCGCCCGTCTCCTTCAGCGAGTAGAGCGGTACCTTCGCGTCGGCGCACGGCACCTGGTGGATCTGCCCGCTGCGGGCGCCGCGCCGCTCGCCGAGGCACAGGTCCTGCCCCACCACCCGGATGCGGACGTCCCCGGCGGCGGGTGCGGTGAGGGTACGGGGCGGGTGCGCGCCGTGCCCGTCGCGCAGGAAGGCGACGACGCTGACGCCGGCGAGCACGAGACCGGCCAGCGCGACGGCCGCGACGAGCGTGCGCCGTATGCGCGACCGGGGTCCCGGCCGCGAGTCCTTGGGGGCGCCGCCGTCGAGGGGCTCCGCCGACTCCCCTGGCCAGGCGACCGGGGCGCCGACGGCCTCTGCCGGACGGGAGCCGTCCGCTGGGCGGGCGCCTTCCGCCGGACGGGAGCCCTCCGCCGGAGCTGCCGCCTCCGCCTGGCGGGAGCCGTCCCCAGGACCAGCCGTCTCCGCCGGACCGGAGCCCTCCCCAGAACCGCCCGCCTCCGCGCGTCCGCCGCCGGCGGGCTCGTACACGCCCCGTACGGCGAGTTCCTTCCGTACGGCCTGCCACTCCTGGAGATCGCCCGGCCCCACCCCGCACGCGCGGACGAAGGTGAGCAGGAGCTCCTCTCGGGGGACGGTGGCGCGGGCCAGCATGTTGGCGACGGTGGACCGCGGCAGGACCTCGCCGCGGGCCTCGGCCCGGGCCGCGAGCTCGCGGTAGGTCAGGCCGGACCGGTCCTTGAGCATCTGGAGGCACGCGACGAACTCCGTGGCGTTCCGTGCCTCCCGCGGGTCGGGCACCCGTTCCCCCGGCATCATCCGCGTCTCCCCCTTCCGCCGGACAGAGTGTGGGACATGTCCGGGACAAGCCTCAAGCCTTGTTGATCTCGTGCTCCGGCTCAAGAGTGGAACTCGGCATTTCCGGTGGTGATGCCGGTCACGGCGAGTGGCCCCGACCCTCCACGGGGGGGGAGGGTCGGGGCCACTCGGGTGCGTCCGGGTCCCGGAGCGGATCCGGGACAGGTCGGGACGTCGGTCCCGGCCGGGGGGACGTGAGTCCCGGCCGGAGGTCCAGGACGGAGGTGCCGTCCAGAGGTCGCGGACGGAGATCCCGGCCGGAGGTCCGGACGGAGGGACGTGAGTCCCGGCCGGGGGTCCCGGACGGACGTGCGCTCGGCGACCGGGCGGATCGGGACGTCGACCGGTCAGAAGACCGACTCGGCCTCGCGCATGCGGTCCAGCGGAACCGTCTTCAGCTGCGTCACGGCCTCGGCCAGCGGCACCATCTCGATGTCCGTGCCGCGCAGCGCCGTCATCCGGCCGAACTCGCCGCGGTGCGCCGCCTCCACCGCGTGCCAGCCGAAGCGGGTGGCGAGGACGCGGTCGTACGCGGTCGGCGTGCCGCCGCGCTGGACGTGGCCGAGAATCACCGGCCGGGCCTCCTTGCCGAGGCGCCGCTCCAGCTCGACGGCGAGCTGGTTGCCGATGCCCTGGAAGCGCTCGTGACCGAACTGGTCGATCTCGCCCTTCTTGTACTCCATCGAGCCCTCGGCCGGATGCGCGCCCTCGGCGACGCAGATGACGGCGAACTTCTTGCCGCGGGCGAAGCGCTCCTCGACCATCTTGACGAGGTCCTCCACCTGGAAGGGGCGCTCGGGGAGGCAGATGCCGTGCGCGCCGCCGGCCATGCCGGACTCCAGCGCGATCCAGCCGGCGTGGCGGCCCATCACCTCGACGACCATCACCCGCTGGTGGGACTCGGCGGTGGTCTTCAGCCGGTCCATGGCCTCGGTGGCGACGCCGACGGCGGTGTCGAAGCCGAAGGTGCGGTCCGTGGAGGAGATGTCGTTGTCGATCGTCTTCGGGACGCCGACGACGGGCATGCCCGCGTCGGAGAGCATCCGGGCAGCGGTCAGCGTGCCCTCGCCGCCGATCGGGATGAGGACGTCGATGCCGTACTGCCTGGCCAGATCGGGAGCCGACTCGGCGGCCTCGCGCAGACGGTTGCGTTCAAGGCGCGCGGAGCCGAGGATCGTGCCGCCGCGGGCGAGGATGCCGCTGACGGCGTTGAGGTCGAGGGGTCGGTAGTGGCCGTCGAGAAGGCCCTTGAACCCGTCCTCGAAGCCGATGACCTCGTCGTCGTGGCCGGTCAGCGCCCGGTGCACGACCGACCGGATCACTGCGTTCAGGCCGGGGCAGTCGCCGCCTGCGGTGAGAACTCCGATGCGCATCGTGCTGTGTCTCCTGCTCGGTCGCGGTCCAGATGAGCCACCACGATTCTCACACGGCGACCTGACGGGGATGCTCGTCGCTGTTCAGCGCGTCCCTCCCCGAGCCCTCGCGGAGGCCTTTCGTACCGGGGTTCCGGGCCCTCCGTCCGGCGGGCGACTTAACCAGTGGCGGGGGTATTGTCAAGGGGGTAATGCCGCCCTTTAGGGGCTTTCCGAGGACCGCAGATTGACGCACGGGCCGCGCCGGTGCCGTGGGGCGGACGCCCACCGCGGTCCCCTCGGACAGCCCCGTTCCGCTGGACTGGACAGGAGACCACGGCGTGACGCGCAGCGTGTACGTGACCGGGATCGATCGCGGTGACGGCCGCCAGGTCGTCGAGCTGGGAGTCATGGAGCTCCTCACCCGCCAGGTGGACCGGGTGGGGGTGTTCCGGCCGCTCGTCCACGACGGTCCCGACCGGCTCTTCGAGCTGTTGCGGACCCGCTACCGGCTCTCGCAGGATCCCTCGACGGTCTACGGCATGGACTACCACGAGGCCTCGGACCTCCAGGCCGAGCGGGGCACCGACGAGCTGGTCTCGCAGATCGTCGACCGCTTCCACGCCGTCGCCCGCGACTACGAGGTCGTCCTCGTCCTCGGTACCGACTTCGCCGCCACGCAGCTCCCCGACGAGCTCGCGCTCAACGCCCGTCTCGCCAACGAGTTCGGCGCCTCCGTCATCCCGGTGGTCGGCGGCAAGGGCCAGCCGTCGGAGTCCGTACGGGCCGAGGCCCGCAACGCCTTCCGCGCCTACGACGGCCTCGGCTGCGACGTGCTGGCGCTGGTCGTCAACCGGGTGGCGGGCGAGGACCGGGAGGGCATCGCAGAGCGGCTCTCCGCCCGGCTGCCCGTGCCCTGTTACGTCCTGCCGGACGAGCCGGCGCTCGCCGCGCCCACCGTCGCCCAGATCGCCCACACGCTCGGCGCCTCCGTCGTCCTCGGCGACGACGCGGGTCTGGCGCGCGACGCCCTGGACTTCGTCTTCGGCGGCGCGATGCTGCCGAACTTCCTCCACGCGCTGACCCCCGGCTGCCTCGTCGTCACGCCCGGGGACCGGGCCGACCTGGTCGTCGGCGCGCTCGCCGCGCACTCGGCGGGCACCCCGCCGATCGCCGGTGTGCTGCTCACCCTCGACGAGCGGCCCACCGAGGAGATCCTGACCCTGGCGGCCCGGCTGGCTCCCGGCACCCCGGTCCTCTCCGTGCCGGACAACAGCTTCACGACCGCGTCGGAGCTCTTCGCCCTCGAAGGCAAGCTGAACGCCGCCACCCCGCGCAAGGCGGAGACGGCCCTCGGTCTCTTCGAGCGGCACGTGGACACCGCCGACCTGCTCAAGCGGATCTCGGTCGCGCGCAGCGGCCGGGTCACGCCGATGATGTTCGAGCACGAACTCCTCGAACAGGCGCGCGCCGACCGGCGCCGGGTCGTGCTCCCCGAGGGCACCGAGGAGCGCGTGCTGCGCGCCGCCGACGTCCTGATCCGCCGTGACGTCTGCGACCTGACGCTGCTCGGCGACGTCGAGACGATCCGCAAGAAGGCCGTCGACCTGAGCGTGAACCTGGGCGCCACGCAGCTGATCGACCCGCAGACCTCGGAGCTGCGCGACGCGTTCGCCGAGAAGTACGCGGCGCTCCGCGCCCACAAGGGCGTCACGGTCGAGCTCGCGTACGACGTCGTCTCGGACGTGAACTACTTCGGCACGCTGATGGTGCAGGAGGGCCTGGCCGACGGCATGGTCTCCGGCTCCGTGCACTCCACGGCCGCGACGATCCGCCCGGCCTTCGAGATCATCAAGACGAAGCCGGAGGCGACGATCGTCTCCTCGGTCTTCTTCATGTGCCTCGCCGACAAGGTCCTCGTGTACGGCGACTGCGCCGTCAACCCCGACCCGAACGCCGAGCAACTCGCGGACATCGCCGCCCAGTCGGCGGCCACCGCGGCCCGCTTCGGCGTGGAGCCGCGGATCGCGATGCTGTCGTACTCGACCGGCACCTCGGGCTCCGGCGCGGACGTCGACAAGGTTCGCGAGGCGACGAAGCTGGTCCGCGAGGCGCACCCGGAGCTGCGGATCGAGGGCCCGATCCAGTACGACGCGGCGGTGGAGCCGTCCGTCGCCGCCACGAAGCTGCCGGAGTCGGAGGTGGCGGGGCAGGCGACCGTGCTGATCTTCCCGGACCTCAACACCGGCAACAACACCTACAAGGCCGTGCAGCGTTCGGCCGGCGCCGTGGCCGTCGGCCCGGTGCTCCAGGGTCTGCGCAAGCCCGTGAACGACCTCTCGCGGGGCGCGCTCGTCAGCGACATCGTCAACACGGTCGCCATCACGGCGATCCAGTCCCAGGTCCCCTCCCCGCAGTCCCCGTTCCCCTCCCAGGGTCAGGAGCTCCCCGCATGACCGCCGGCACCACCCACGCCCCCACCCGAGTCCTCGTCCTCAACTCCGGTTCGTCCTCCGTCAAGTACCAGCTTCTCGACATGGCGGACGGCAGTCGGCTCGCGGTCGGCCTGGTGGAGCGGATCGGCGAGGAGACCTCCCGCCTGGCGCACACCCCGCTCCAGGGCGGTGGAGGCGAGAAGCGCGAGAAGATCGGTCCGATCCCCGACCACGCGGCGGCGCTGAAGGCCGTCGCCGAGGAGCTGGCGGCGGACGGCATCGGCCTGGACTCCCCCGAGCTGGCGGCGATCGGCCACCGGGTGGTGCACGGCGGGCTGCGGTTCAGCGCTCCGACGGTCATCGACGAGGAGGTGCTCGCGGAGATCGAGCGGCTGGTGCCGGTCGCGCCGCTGCACAACCCGGCGAACCTCGTCGGCATCCGTACGGCGATGTCGCTGCGCCCCGACCTGCCGCAGGTGGCGGTCTTCGACACGGCCTTCCACACGACGATGCCGGAGTCGGCGGCGCGGTACGCGATCGACGTGGAGACGGCGGACGCCTACCGCATCCGGCGCTACGGCTTCCACGGCACCTCGCACGCGTACGTCTCGCGCGAGACGGCGAAGCTGCTCGGGAAGACGCCCGAGGAGGTGAACGTGATCGTGCTGCACCTGGGCAACGGCGCCTCCGCCTCGGCGGTGGCCGGCGGCCGGTGCGTGGACACCTCGATGGGCCTGACGCCGCTGGAGGGCCTGGTCATGGGCACCCGCTCGGGTGACATCGACCCGGCGGTCACCTTCCACCTCAAGCGGGTGGCAGGCATGTCGGCCGACGACATCGACGTCCTCCTGAACAAGAAGTCCGGCCTGGTCGGGCTCTGCGGCGACAACGACATGCGGGAGATCCGGCGGCGCGTGGACGAGGGCGATCCCGCGGCGACGCTGGCCTTCGACATCTACGTCCACCGCCTGAAGAAGTACATCGGCGCCTACTACGCGGTGCTCGGCCGGGTGGACGCGGTGGTGTTCACGGCGGGGGTCGGCGAGAACGCGGCCCCGGTGCGGGAGGCTGCCATCGCGGGCCTGGAGGAGCTGGGTCTCGCCGTGGACGCGGACCTCAACTCCGTACGTTCCGACGAGGCGCGGCTGATCTCTCCGGACTACGCGCGGGTGGCGGTCGCCGTGGTGCCGACGGACGAGGAGCTGGAAATCGCGCGGCAGAGTTTCGCGCTCGTTCAGAGCTCGGCGAGCTCGAACGAGTGAACGCTTGAGCGGACCCGCGCCCATTTGTACTTTCCGCCAGTCGGAATATTCCGCAGTGAAACAAACCGATAGGATCCGCCTCATGCGCCGTTCCAAAATCGTCTGCACGCTGGGCCCCGCCGTCGACTCGTATGAGCAGCTGAAGGCTCTCATCGAGGCCGGCATGAACGTGGCCCGATTCAACTTCAGCCACGGCTCCCAGGCAGAACACCAGGAGCGGTACGACCGCGTCCGGCAGGTCTCCGCGGACACCGGGCACGCCGTCGGCGTCCTCGCCGACCTCCAGGGACCCAAGATCCGTCTGGAGACCTTCGCCGAGGGCCCGGTCGAGCTGGTGCGCGGTGACGAGTTCACCATCACCACCGAGGACGTCCCCGGCGACAAGTCCATCTGCGGCACCACCTACAAGGGTCTGCCCGGAGACGTCTCCAAGGGCGACCAGGTCCTCATCAACGACGGCAACGTCGAACTGCGCGTCGTCGAGGTCGCGGGCCCCCGGGTCAAGACGATCGTCGTCGAGGGCGGTGTCATCTCCGACCACAAGGGCATCAACCTGCCCGGCGCGGCCGTCAACGTCCCCGCCCTGTCGGAGAAGGACGTCGACGACCTCCGCTTCGCGCTCCGTATGGGCTGCGACATGGTCGCTCTCTCCTTCGTCCGCGACGCCGACGACGTCAAGGACGTCCACAAGGTGATGGACGAGGAGGGCCGCCGGGTCCCCGTCATCGCCAAGGTCGAGAAGCCGCAGGCCGTCGAGAACATGGAGGCCGTCGTCGCGGCCTTCGACGCGGTCATGGTGGCCCGCGGCGACCTCGCCGTCGAGTACCCGCTCGAAAAGGTCCCGATGGTGCAGAAGCGCCTCGTCGAGATGTGTCGCCGCAACGCCAAGCCGGTCATCGTCGCGACCCAGATGATGGAGTCGATGATCACCAACTCGCGGCCGACCCGCGCCGAGGCGAGCGACGTCGCCAACGCGATCCTGGACGGCGCGGACGCGGTCATGCTGTCGGCCGAGTCCTCGGTCGGCGCCTACCCGATCGAGACCGTGAAGACGATGTCGAAGATCGTCACCGCGGCCGAGGAGGAGCTGCTCTCCAAGGGCCTCCAGCCCCTGGTCCCGGGCAAGAAGCCGCGCACCCAGGGCGGCTCCGTCGCCCGCGCGGCCTGCGAGATCGCCGACTTCCTCGGCGGCAAGGCGCTCGTCGCCTTCACCCAGTCCGGCGACACGGCCCGCCGTCTCTCCCGCTACCGGGTGCAGCAGCCGATCCTCGCCTTCACGACGGACGAGAACACCCGCAACCAGCTCACCCTGAGCTGGGGCGTGGAGTCCTTCCTCGTCCCGTTCGTGGAGACCACGGACGCGATGGTCGACCTCGTGGACGCCGAGCTCCTGAAGCTCCAGCGCTACAACGAGGGCGACACCATGGTCATCACGGCCGGCTCGCCCCCCGGCGTCCCCGGCACGACGAACATGGTCCGCGTGCACCACCTCGGCGGCGGCAAGCACGCCTGACGTCCCGCCCTGACGCGTGAACGGCCGTGGGCCGCACCCCTGGAGAAGGGTTGCGGCCCACGGCCGTATACGGATACGCGTACGAGGATCAGCTGGGCTCGGTGATCAGCTGGGCTCGATCGTGTTGAGGAGGCCCGGAACCTTGAGGGTGCCGCCGAACTGGCCCGCCTGCTTGAGCTTCACCTGGGTGAAGACGGCGAAGGGGACGTCCAGCGGAGGCGGGGCCTCCGGGCTGAAGGTGATCGGGATGAGACCGAAGAGGTTGCCCTTCAGCTCCTCCGTGTACATGGTCACCGTGCCGTCGGTGATGGTCGACGTCTCGCCCTTGGCGGAGCGAACGTGGCCGGTACGGCCCTCCGAGTGCTCCGTCAGCTGGTGGAGGTCCTTGATGCCGATGCTGGACGCGGTGAACTTCAGGACCTTCTTGATCTTGCCGCTGCCGGTCTTCACCTCGACGATGCCGTGGTACTTCAGGCCGTTCAGCGTGAGCTTCGTGCTCTCCAGCCGCCACGGCTCGTCCGGGAGCAGCGGGATGCCCGGCTCCAGTTCGGCCGCCGCGAGCGCCTCGGGGTCGGCCACCGGGCACGGGAAGCGCGGCTTGGCGCCGTCGGGTATGGACTCGTCCTTCTTGGGGTCGAGGCCCTTGGCGCTCTCGGGGAGCTCCTCGACCGTGGCGCCGGCCTCGTCGGCCGCCTTCTCGATCGCCTTCCTGGTCGCGTCGGCGGCCGGGTCCTCGGTCGCCTTCGGCTTGGCCGTGGCGGTCGCCGTGGCGGTCGCGGTCGCGGTCGGCTTCGGTGCAGCGGTCGCGGTCGGCTCGTCGGCGGTCGCGGCCTTCTGGACCGGGGCGGCCGTGGTCGGCGCCGTCGTGGGCGCGGCCGTCGTGGCCGTCGGCTTCGGGTCCGGGCCGTCGAAGAGGTCCCGGAGCGCGTCGCCCACGCCCAGCGGGTCGAGCGGGTTCGTCGACTTCGTCGGCGCGGCTGTGGCGGTGGCCGAGGGGGTCGCGGTCGGCGCCAGTTCCCGGCTCTGCTGCGTGATCGCCTGGGTGGTCGCCTGCCCGGTCTGCGTCGCGGTCGGCGTCGGGGTCGCGGTGGCGCTCGCCGAAGCGGTGGCCGAGGCCGTGGCCGTCGGGCCGGTCGTCGCCGTGGCGCTCGGGGTCGCGGTCGCGGAGGGGGTGGCCGTCGGCTTCGCGCTCTCCGTGGGCTTCGCCGTCGCCGTCTCCTCCGGAGCCGGCTCGTCCGAGCGGGTCACGCAGGGGCCCGGCGCGAAGGGGATGTCCTTCTCGTCGGCGAGGGCGAGCTTGGGCGTGAGGCCCATGCCCACGAACACCGCGGTCGGCATGGCGGCCAGCGCCATCGCCTTGCCCGCGGGGCCCTGGATCCTGTTCAGCAGCGACTTGCGCGGGGCCGCGTGCCGCGGGCCCTCCTTCGCGAGCGCCGACTGAGTCTCGTCACCCCGCACTGTTCCTCCCGCCGTTGGCGTCTGTCGTCGATTCGGTGGCGTGGTGCTCCGCCTCGCGCTGCTCCGGAACGTCGGCCCACAGGGCCTCGGTCGCGGCGGACTCCTCCGACTCACCGTCGTAGTCGGTGTCGAGGGCCTCCTCGACCGGTGGTGCGGGCGCCCAGGCGATGGACATGCCGCCTCCGACGAGGGAGAGCAGGAAGCCGATGAGCAGACCGCCGAAGTTCGACACCGGGATGGAGACGAGCCCCAGGATGATCGACGCGACGCCCGCGAAGACCCGCACGACGGGCTGGTACCACATCGTCAGGCCGAGCGTGATAAGCAGGACGCCGATGATCAGCGCGCCGGCTCCGGCGGTCGTCTTCATGGCGAGGGTGACGTTGCCGAGCCGCATGTCCCCGTAGGGGAGGTAGGCGATCGGCAGACCACCGAGGATGGTGAACAGTCCGGCCCAGAAGGGTCGGGTCTGCCGCCAGACCTTGAACCGGTTGTCCTGGGGGACTCCGTGGGAGGCAGGGGTCTCGGCGCTCATGGAAACAGCTCCCTGGAAGCGGTGTTGCTGAGAAGAGGTGGAGAAACGGGGACGTTCCCCGGAGCGGGTGCGGGCCGCCGGAGCGGCCCGCACCCCGGGCCGGATCAGCCCTTGAAGCACTCCTTGTCCGTGCCCCGGTGCAGGGACAGGCTCAGGTCGGGGAGCCGGAAGGTGGCGGCCGTGGTGGCCCACGCCTTCTGCTTGACCTTCGTCAGAGTGACGTCCGAGGCGCGCTGGCCGAAGCCGTGCGGGCTGGCCTCGGTGTTGGGCTGGATGCCCTGCCGCGCGTTGTCCTCGTTCTTGGGCCCGCCGTTGTCGAGCTGGCCGGCGGCGACGCCGATGTCGATGTTCTTGAACTCGGCGTCGGCCGAGAGGTAGGAGACATCGAGGTAGAGGTCCTTGGCGAAGACCTGCTTGTCCTCGTCGCCGCCCTTGGCCGCGTCGCTGCCACCCGCCTCCAGGCGGAGGGTGATGTCACCGAGACCCGGAACCGGCGTCACGACCGACTGGCACATGTTGGTGATCTTGGCCGTGTCGAAGCCGGAGACCGCGACCGGGGCGCCGAACGGCGTGCCGTCCAGCTTGTGGCCCTTGGCGACACTGCCGTACTGCACGAACTCGGTGCCCACGAGCTTGTCGGTGGAGACCTTGAACTCCTGGCCGGAGATGGCGAAGGACGCGGCCAGCGCGCCCTGGGCCAGGCCGACGCCGATCGCTGCCGTCGCGGCCACGCTCGGGACCATGACGAGGGCGAACCGCTTCCATCTGGTTCCGCCACGAACCTGGGACTTCATGAGAATTCCTCCTTCTCGGACGTACATCTCCGGGAGGGCCGGGGGCCCGTCCTGGGATGGAGAAGAGCTACGTCCTCGGGAAGGGGAGCGCCGAGGCATCAGGCGGCGCGCTGCGCGTCCGAATCACCGGCGATCACTCCCGAGCGACAACCATGAGCCACGCTTTGCGCGTGACCGGGGTTGGACAGGCCCCGTTCGGTGAGATCGGGAACCCCCCTGTCCACGGCAGGCGCCTGGGGCGCCGGCCCGCCCGGTGGGGACCCTCGCCGTGTTCCCGGTTGGTTGCCGGGGTGTGCGGTTCGGACCGAGCGTCGCCGATCGTGGTCGATTCCGGGCCTTCGCACAAGGGGGTTCGTTACTCGCTAGTAACGGGTGGATAACCGGGGCGTGGCGGGGCGGCGCCGAACGGGCACTCAGGGTGCGGTCGGGTGATGCCCGATATCAGCAGATGACCGGATGAATGAGGACAGAACCCTCGGTTCGATTTACTGCAAGTAACAGCGGCCGCGATTACCAAGTTTTGGTAAAGCACGGCCGCTGTTTGTCGCTGTGTCGCCAAATCGCCGGAGGATCCGGCGGGTCAGGAACGCCTCGGAGGGCGTCCCGGGAGATATCCCGGAAGACGTCTCAGAAAAGGACCCGGGCGAGGGCCTGGCGGGCCGTCGTCACCCGCGGGTCGTCGACGCCGATCACCTCGAAGAGCTCCAGAAGCCGCAGCCGCGCCGCGTTCCTGTCCTCGCCCACCGTGCGGCGGACGGTCTCCACGAGGCGCCCGAAGGCGTCCTCGACATGACCGCCCACCAGGTCGAGGTCGGCGGCGGCGATCTGCGCGGCGACGTCGGACTGGTCGTCCGCCGCGTTCTTGCGTACGACGGCGGGGTCGAGGTCCTGCACCCGGGCCAGGAGCTCGGCCTGGGCCAGGCCCAGCTTGGCCTCCGGGTGGGCCGGGTCGTCGGCGAGCACGTTCTTGTACGCCTGGACGGCACCCGCCAGGTCACCCGCGTCGAGCGCGGACATGGCCGCTTCGAGGAGGGCGTCGTACGGGCCGGCCGGGCGCTCGGCGGCGGCCGAGTCGGCACCGTCCGCGTCACCGGCCACGGCAATACCCGTCAGACCGAAGCGCTCCTCGCCGACCATGATCAGCTGGTCGAGGGTCTCGCGGATCTGGGCCTCGGGCACCGCACCCTGGAAGAGCGGCAGCGCCTGACCGGCGACCACCGCGAAAACGGCCGGAATTCCCTGGATGCCGAACTGCTGCATCAGCATCTGGTTGGCGTCGACGTCGATCTTCGCGAGCAGGAAGCGGCCGTTGTACTCGACGGCCAGCCGCTCCAGGAGGGGGCCGAGCTGCTTGCACGGCTCACACCACTCGGCCCAGAAGTCGAGGACGACCGGGACCTCGGCGGAGCGCTGGATGACATCGCGCTCGAAGCCGGCCTCGTCGACGTCGATCACCAGGGCGGAAGGGGGCACCGCGGCGGAGCCACCCTGCCGGGCCGTCTCGGCCCGGACCTGCTCCGCCTTGGCCTTGGCCTCTCCGGCCGCCTTCACCGCGGCAAGGTCGACGACGCCGCTCATGGACATGTTTCGGGGCTGCATGCGTACATCCTCCCCCCTCCGCGCGCGTAACCGGTAAGTCATGGCTGAACCGTGCCGCCCGTACGCCTCCCGCCGGTGTGCGAGACGCCCGGGCAACACGGTTCCTCGTGCACTTCGTCTTCGGTTCGCACCGGATCCCCACCCGGTGCGTGCATGCCGGGTCCCCACCCGGCACATGGTTGTCGCTGGGGCCGCTCAAAGCCTTTCGCTACAGGTCGTAGCGTAACTCCCCGGAAGGATCGGCGGGGAGGGCGCGGGCGGGATCCTCTCGGTGAACTGCCTCACACCGCGCGCCTCTGGCGTCGTACTTACCGGCGGGTATGGTCGACGTCCATGTGCAGCAGTACCCCCCGCAACAGCCGTACGGGACGCCCCCGCTCCACCGAGGCCGACACGGCCATACTGGAGGCGACCCGCGCCGCCCTGGTCGATCTCGGCTGGTCCAAGCTCACGATGGGGGACGTCGCCGGCCGCGCCGGGGTTGCGAAGACGACCCTCTATCGCCGCTGGGCCAACAAGAACGAGCTCGTGGTGGACGCCGTCGCCGTCCTCTTCGACGAACTCGAACTGCCCGACCTGGGTTCCCTCCAGGCGGACATCGAGCATGTCGTCCTCCAGTTCGCGGCGCTCCTCGAACGCCCGGAGACCAAGACGGCCCTGATGGCGGTGGTGGCCGAATCGACCCGCGACGCGCCGCTCCGCGAGCGTATCCGCGCCTCGATCGTCGACCGTCAGAAGCGGCTCGTCCTGGCGGGGCGCCGACGGGCACAGCAGCGCGGCGAGCTCCCCGAGGACCGTGATCCGGTCGCGGTGGACGCCACGGACGACCTGGTCTTCGACGTCATCGCGGGCGCGGTCGTCCACCGCGCCCTGGTGAGCGCCGAACCGGTCGACGGGGAGTGGGTGGCCCGCCTCTCGGCCCTCCTCGTGGGCGGCCTGGGCGCGGTGGCGGCCCTCGGCTGAGGGGCGGCCCGCGACCCTCGGTTCAGCTGCGGCCCTCGGCTGAGGGCGGTGGGCCGCCGGAAACTCCCGGCGCCGCCCACGGCCCGCCCCCTACCGTGGCCGCCGTGACGAATCACCTCACGGACTCCGTCCGCACGCTGCTCGACGACGTCAACCCGGCCGTGCTGGCCACGATCCAGCCCGACGGCTCCCCGCAGACCTCGGTCGTGTGGGTCGGCCGTGACGGCGACGACCTGCTGATCTCCAGCCAGGACGGCCGCCGCAAGATCAAGAACATCCGGGCCGACGCCCGGGTCAGCCTCACCGTCCACGACCGCCACGACCCGCTCCTCTACGCGGAGATACGGGGCACGGCGACGGTCACCGAGGACACCGGCCGCGCGCTGGCCGTGGCGCTCGCGGAGAGCTACGAGGGCGAGGGCGCCGGCCGCGAGTACCTGGAACTACCGCCGGAGGAGGTCCGGGTGGCGGTCCGGATCACCCCGACGAAGATCCTGGGCACGGCGGCGAAGTAGGCCGCGAAGTACGTCAGGTCGATCAGGGCGCGGTCCGTCCCTATGACGGCGGGGGCGGTACGGGGACTCCCCGTACCGCCCCCGCCGTCGTACCCCGGCGCACCGGGGTCCGGGAAGGCTCTAGAAGCCCGGGGGCTCCGTGTAGACGCCCCACTCGTCCCGCAGGACGTTGCAGATCTCGCCGAGGGTGGCCTCGGCGCGGACGGCCTCCAGCATCGGGACGATCATGTTCGAGCCGTCCCGGGCCGCCGCGAGCATCGCGTCGAGCGAGGCGCGGACCTTGGCGTCGTCGCGGCGCTCCTTGCGCTCGCCGAGGACGCGGACCTGCTCCCACTCGACCTCGTGGCTGACCCGCAGGATCTCCAGGTCGCCGGTGACGGAGCCGTGGTGGCAGTTGACGCCGACGACCCGCTTGTCGCCCTTCTCCAGGGACTGCTGGTACTGGAAGGCGGACTCGGCGATCTCGCCGGTGAACCAGCCGTCCTCGATGCCGCGCAGGATGCCCGAGGTGATCGGCCCGATCGGGTGCTGCCCGTCCGGGTGGGCGCGGCGGCCGCGCTCCTTGATCTGGTCGAAGATCCGCTCGGCGTCGGCCTCGATGCGGTCGGTGAGCTGCTCGACGTACCAGGAGCCGCCCAGCGGGTCGGCGACGTTGGCCACGCCGGTCTCCTCCATCAGCACCTGCTGGGTGCGGAGCGCGATCTCGGCGGCCTGCGCGCTGGGCAGCGCGAGGGTCTCGTCGAGGGCGTTGGTGTGGAGGGAGTTGGTGCCGCCGAGGACGGCGGAGAGGGCCTCGACCGCCGTACGGACGACGTTGTTGTACGGCTGCTGGGCGGTGAGGGAGACACCGGCGGTCTGGGTGTGGAAGCGGAGCCACTGCGCCTTGTCGGTCTTGGCGCCGTAGACCTCCTTCATCCAGCGCGCCCAGATCCGGCGGGCCGCGCGGAACTTGGCGATCTCCTCGAAGAAGTCGAGGTGCGCGTCGAAGAAGAAGGAGAGGCCGGGGGCGAAGACGTCGACGTCGAGGCCGCGCGAGAGGCCAAGCTCCACGTAGCCGAAGCCGTCGGCGAGGGTGTACGCCAGCTCCTGCGCGGCCGTCGCCCCGGCCTCGCGGATGTGGTAGCCGGAGACGGAGAGCGGCTTGTACGCGGGGATGCCCGCCGCGCAGTGCTCCATGAGGTCGCCGATGAGGCGCAGATGGGGCTCGGGCTCGAAGAGCCACTCCTTCTGCGCGATGTACTCCTTGAAGATGTCGGTCTGGAGCGTGCCGTTGAGCACGGCCGGGTCGACGCCCTGCCGCTCGGCGGCGACCAGGTACATGCAGAAGACGGGCACGGCCGGCCCGGAGATCGTCATCGAGGTGGTGACGTCGCCGAGCGGGATGTCCTTGAAGAGGACCTCCATGTCGGCGGCGGAGTCGATGGCGACACCGCAGTGGCCGACCTCGCCGAGCGCCTTCGGGTCGTCGGAGTCGCGGCCCATGAGGGTCGGCATGTCGAAGGCGACCGAGAGGCCGCCGCCACCGGCCTCCAGGATCATCTTGTAGCGCTCGTTGGTCTGCTCGGCGTTGCCGAAGCCCGCGAACTGCCGGATGGTCCAGGTGCGGCCCCGGTAGCCGGTCGCGTGGAGTCCCCGGGTGTAGGGGTACTCGCCGGGCCAGCCGATCCGCTCGAACCCCTCGTAGGTGTCGCCGGGCCGCGGCCCGTAGACGGGCTCCACGGCGTCGCCGGAGAGCGTGGTGAAGTCGGCGTCCCGCTTGCGGGCCTTGTCGTAACGGGCCTGCCAGCGACGGCGGCCTTCCTCGATGGCGTCAGCGTCCATGCACTCGAATTTACTAGGACGTCCTAGTAAATGTCGATGGCAAACCTCCGCACATACGTGCGGAGGTGGGGGTCAGGCCTTGACGGGCTCCGGCCGCACGTCGCTGACCAGCGGCAACGTCTCGCGGACGACCTTGCGCTCGACGAAGAAGGCGGCGAAGGGAATCGTCCCGGAGAGCAGCACCCACAGGAGTTTGCCGAACGGCCACTTGGCCTTGGATCCCAGGTCGAAGGCGAAGACCAGGTAGATGATGTAGAGGACGCCGTGGGCCTGGGAGACCGCGAAGGTCACGTCCTCGCCCATGTCGAACCCGTACTTGAAGATCATGCAGGTGCACAGCACGAGCAGCATGACGGCGGTCACGTAGGCCATGACGCGGTAACGGGTCAGCACGCTGGATTTCATGCCGTCGAGCGTAACGGCACGTTCCGGGCGATCTTCGCGCGGGTCAGCTCTCGTCGAAGGCGCGGGTCAGCCCTCGCCGGACGCGCGGGTCAGCTCTCGTGGAACGCGCCGGTCAGCCCTCGCCGAACGCGCCGGTCAGCTCTCGTCGAAATCGTGCGCGCTCACCCGGAGCGGGCGCAGCATCGCGAAGATCTCCCCGCATTCCTCGGCGTCGTACACGCCGAGACCGAACTCCATGTCCATCAGGTCGCGGGTCGCCGCCTCGACCACCTCGCGCCCCTTCTCGGTGATGGTCGCGAGGGTGCCGCGGCCGTCGTTGGGGTTCGGGCGCTTGGCGACCAGGCCGGACTTCACGAGCCGGTCGACGGTGTTCGTCACCGAGGTGGGGTGCACCATCAGACGCTCGCCGATCTTGGACATCGGCAGCTCACCCGCCTTGGAGAAGGTGAGCAGGACCAGGGCCTCGTACCGCGCGAAGGTCAGCCCGTAGGGCTTGACGACGGCGTCGACCTCGGCGAGGAGGATCTGGTGGGCGCGCATGATCGAGGTGATCGCGGCCATCGAGGGGACCGGACCCCAGCGCTTCTGCCAGAGTTCGTCGGCACGGGCGATCGGGTCGAAGGGGAGACTGAGCGGCTTCGGCACCCGACGACCTTACCCATGGGCCAGTTGGCGGTCAGCACCGTCTCATTTCCCGGTCGCCCCGGAGGCCCTCAGCTCGGCCGCGGCGCCGAGGAGACAGAGCGTGCCGACGACGCCCGTACCCGCGACGACCGTGTGCACGGGGGCGAACTCGGCCGCGATCCCGGCTCCCGCCATCCCGATCCCCTGGACGGTCATCATGCCCGCCGTCATCAGGGTCATGGCCCTCCCCCGCTGGTCCTCCGGGACGGCGGCGACGAACCAGGCGTCGAGACCGAGGGTGTACGCGCCGGTGGCGCCCGCCAGGAAGAGCGCGGCGACCGCGAGCGCGACGCCGGGCTCGGGAGCGTAGAGGAGATAGGGCAGGACGCCGGCCACCGCAAGCGGGAGCACGATCCGGGAGCGGGTCGCGGCGGAGAGGAACGAACCGGCGAAGAGCTCGCCCGCGATCGTGCCGACCGGCAGCGCGCACATCAGCAGGCCGAGGGCGGCGGTGGAGACGCCGATCTCGTCGGCATAGGGCGCTGCGAGGGCCTCCGGCACGACGGCGAAGAGCGGCGGCACCCAGAACATCAGCATCAGCGCGCGCACGCGCCGGTTGCGCAGCACGGCCCAGGTGCCGGAGAGCCCGCTACCGGTCCCGGCGGCCGCCCGGGCGGGGCGGCGGGCGGTGCCGAGGCGCAGCAGCAGCGCCGAGACGAGGAAGGTGACGGCGGTGACGGCGAGGGCGCCGCGCGGCGGGACGACGGTGAGGAGGACGCCGCCGACGGCGAAGCCGGCGAGGAGGGCGCTCTGCGAGACGATCCGCAGGAGGGAGCGGCCGAGGACGAAGAGGTCCCCCTCGCCGAGGATGTCGGCGAGGGTCGCCATGCGGGTGCCGTTGAAGACGGGCGAGACGACGGCGATGGCGCAGCGGAGCACCAGCAGGACGGCGACGGGGGTGGCGGGGACGACCATCGTCGCGACGCAGGCGGAGCAGACGAGGTCGCAGACGACGAGGATCCGGCGGGGCGGGAGGCGGTCGGTGAGGCCGGCGAGGAGGGTGCCGCCGAGGAGGTAGGGGAGGAAGCCGAGGGCGAAGGTGAGGGAGGAGAGGAGCGGGGAGCGGGTGAGGTCGTAGACGAGCACGGTGAGGGCGAGCTCGCTGACGACGACCCCGAGGAGCGAGAACAGATGCGCCACGAACACGAACCGGAACTCCCGCACCCGGAACACGGCCCGGTAGCCGGGACGGTCGCCGGGTGGGACGGGGGCGGCGGGGTCGGGACCGGCCGGGGCCGGATCAGCCGGCGCGGGACCGACCCGGGCGGGACCGGCCGACGCGGGACCGGCCAGGCCGGCGCCGGAGCCCGCCGGGGGCGCGGGCGGGGCAGGGACGTTCACGGCCAGGGCGCCCGTGGGGCCCGGCGGGTGCGGGAGCGAGGACGGCAGGGGTGTGTCGAGCGAGTCGGGCGTGGACATGACCGCAGCGTGCCGCCGGGGGCGCCTCCGCCCTAGACTTTCGGCTCCAGCCGAATCTTCCGCCGGAACGCCCGAAGCCCAGCCCGGCCCCGTCCTGCCCGGCCCTGCCCAGCCCTGCCCTGCCCTGCCCAGCCGGGCCTGCCCTGTCCAGCCCTGCCCAGCCCGACCCAGCCCCGTCCTGCCCAGCCCAGCCCGACCCAGCCCGACCCAGCCCCGTCCTGCCGAGCCCAGCCCGACCCAGCCCCGTCCTGCCCGGCCCCGTCCTGCCCGGCCCAGCCCCGCCCGGCCCTGCCCAGCCCCGTCCTGCCCGGCCCAGCCCCGCCCTGCCCTGCCCTGCCCTGTCCAGCCCTGCCCAGCCGGGCCCTGCCCAGCCCGAGGGAGGCGCCACCCCCGTGCCGTACCACCTGCGCTTCGGCGAGGCCGATCCCCTGCGGATCCGTTTCGCGATCTCGCCGCTCTGGGAGACGCACTCCGCCGTGCGGGTCCTCGCGCGGCCCGGGAAGCAGGGCTACCACCTGCCGTGGATGCGGCGGATCGCGGGCGCCGCGCGGGAGCTCGACCTCGGGCCGCTCCAGCTCCTCATGCCGCTCCGCGGGCACAGCCCGGACTTCCTCTATCCACCGCCGCTCGGGCCCGCCGCCTCCTTCGAGGAGGAGATCGCCGCCGTACGCGAGACCGACCCGGCCCTCGCGCTGGTCGACTTCGAGCGGGCGCTCGCGGAGACGCCGGGGGCGGCCGCCACGGACGAGGGGCGGCGGCTGCTCGCCGATCCGGCCGACGGGGTGCGGCGGCTGGCCGTCCTCCTGGAGGCGGCCTGGGAGGCGCTGATCGCCCCCGAGTGGCCCCGGCTCCGGGCGCTCCTGGAGGCGGACGTCGCGTACCACTCGCGCCGGCTCGCGGAGGGCGGTCTCGAACGGCTCCTGAGCGAGCTGCACCCCGCCTTCGCCTGGGCCGCCGAGACCGCCACCCTCCAGGTCGCCTACGCCGGGGAGCACGACCGTCCGCTGGACGGGCAGGGGCTCGTCCTCATGCCCTCGGTCTTCACCTGGCCCGACGTGGTGAGCGGCTTCGATCCGCCGTGGCAGCCGACCGTGGCCTATCCGGCGCGCGGGATCGGCGGACTGTGGGCCGAGCCCCGGGACCGCACCCCCGAGGCGCTCGCCCGGCTGCTCGGCCGCGCCCGGGCGGACGTCCTGTGCGCCCTGGACGAGCCGACGGGGACGACGGCGCTCGCGCACCGGCTCGGTCTCGCACCCTCCTCCGTCTCCGCTCATCTGGCGGTGCTGCGCGACGCGGGTCTCCTCGCCTCCCGGCGGTACGGCCACCAGGTGCTGTACGAGCGGACGCCGCTCGGGATCGCGGTGTCGCAGCCCGGAACCGGCTGACCGACATGTCACGATGGCGCCGATTGCCCTGAACGTCGCATCACCCCGTACCCGTATGCCCGACGTACCGACGTACCCGACCCTGGGGGCCGGATGTCCCGCCGCACCGTCACCGCCGCCGCCCTGGCCCTCGTCTCCGCGCTGCTCCTGACCGGATGCTCCACGACGGACGAGCCCCCGAAGACCCCGGTCGGCCCGCCCTCGTCGGCGGGCGAGGCGCCGGCCCCCTCCGCCGGCTCCCCCTTCTGGGTCGACCCGGAGAGCGACGCGGCGAAGCAGGTCAGGGAGTACGAGGCCCAGGGCAGGACCGAGGACGCGGCGATCCTGAAGCGGATCGCGGAGCGGCCGGTCGCGGACTGGCCGGCCGGGGACGACCCCGTCCCCGAGGTCACGCGCGCGGTCCGGGGCGCGGCGGCCGAGGGCCGGACCCCGGTCTTCGTCGCGTACAACATCCCCCACCGCGACTGCGGGATGTACTCGGCGGGCGGCTCGCACGACGCGCAGGCCTACCGGAGCTGGGTCGACTCCTTCGCCTCCGCGATCGGGGACTCCTCCGCGATCGTCGTCCTGGAGCCGGACGCGGTGCCGCACATCGTGGACGGCTGCACCCCGGCGCAGTACCACGACGAGCGCTACCAGCTGCTCGCCGAGGCGATCGAACGGCTCAAGCGGCAGCCCCGCACCCGGGTCTACCTGGACGCGGGCAATCCGGCGTGGATCGACGACCCGGGCAAGCTGGTGGAGCCGCTGCGCCGGGCGGGCGTCGCCCGCGCCGACGGCTTCTCGCTGAACGTCTCCAACTTCCAGACGAACGACACGGTGAAGGGCTTCGGCGCGACGCTCTCGGGGCTCCTCGGCGGCGCCCACTTCACGGTGGACACCAGCCGGAACGGCGACGGCCCCCTCCCGGGTGACCGGGCGGAGGCCTGGTGCAATCCGCCGGGCCGGGCCCTCGGCGTACCGCCGACGGACCGGACCGGGGACGAACTGGTCGACGCCTATCTGTGGATCAAGCGCCCCGGCGACTCGGACGGTCAGTGCCGGGGCGGCCCGGCCGCCGGGACGTGGTGGCCGGAGTACGCGCTCGGCCTGGCCCGGCGGGCGAAGGCCTGAGCCCGAAGGACCGGGAGCTCACCCCACCTGGATCCACTTCGCCTCGCTCGGGATGCCGTCCGCGTCCGTCACGAAGAGCATGTACCAGCCGGGCGGCACGAGCGTGCGGTCCTGCGGTACGTCGACGGTGACCGTCCGCCCGTCGCGGCCCTTCGTCAGGCCGAGTTCCACAGAGCGCTGTTCGACGTCCGTCGTGTGGGTGACGGCGCTGGGCCGCATCAGCCGGGCCTTGACGATCCGGCCGGCGTCCTGGGTCTTGAAGGTGGCGCGGCCGTTCTGGTCGAGCTCCTGCGAGCCCTCCCCCAGGACGGGCCGGTCGGCGCCCGCCTTGTGGAGGTAGGGCGGGGTGAAGACCTCGATGCGCTGCTCGAACGTACCGAGCTTGGTGTTGTCCTTGTCGTCGAAGAGGGGGTCGGAGCCGAAGGTGGCGACCCGGCCGTCAGGGAGCAGCAGCGCCTCGGAGTGGTAGTTGCGGCCGATGGTGGGTTCCGCGGCCTCGGCGAAGGCGTTGGCCTTCGGGTCGTAGAACTGCGCCTTGAGGATGTCGCTGCCGCTGCGGCCCCGGTACTCCTTGGATCCGCCGCTGGTGAAGACGGTGTCGTCCGGCAGCAGGACGCTGCTGAGGTAGCGGGTGCCCTGCGGGAGCGCGGGCCCGTCGGTGAAGACGGGGCTGTCCTGGGAGAGGTCGATGATCGAGGTGCGGGCGGTGGACTTCGGGGACTCGCCGACCCCGCCGCCGCCGAGGACCATGACCTTCTGGCTCTGGACGGGCGGCAGCATCAGGGAGGCGGAGGTCTCCAGCTGGTCGGGGTCGGTGAGCCCGCCGAGCTTGGTGAAGGAGTTCTTCTTCAGGTCCCACAGGCCGGGTTCGCGGCCCTTCTCGGCGGGGCCGTAGCCGGCGTTGGAGCCGGTGTAGAGGACCTTGCCGCCCTTGGTGAGGAAGAGGGAGGGGTAGGTGGGGAAGTAGTGGAAGGGGCCCTTGGACCACTTCTTGGTCTCGGGGTCGTAGATCTCGTTGTCGCCGGGGACGACGTCTCCGACGTCGTTGAGCCCGGAGACGGCGAGGACCTTGCCGTCCTCGAGGGTGAGGAGGGTGGGGTACCAGCGGGCGTCCTTCATGGGGGCCACGGGGATGTACTTCTCGGCCCGGGGGTCGAACTCGTAGGCGCCCTTGATGCCCTGGAAGTCCTGCTTCTCGGTGGTGAGCTTCTGCGCGAGGCCGTAGACGTTGTCGGCCTCGTCGCCCTTGAGGCCGACGACCTCGTACTGCGCGGCCTCGGTGGTGAGGGCCTGCGGGCCCGGCTTGCGCGCCTCGACGAAGACCCGCGCCTCGGCGGCGGTGACCTTGGTCTCCCACGGCTTCATCTGGCCGCTCTTGAAGTACGAGATCTCGAACTCGCGCTTGGCCTTGGGGACGGTGACGTCGAACTTGGAGACGTACTCGACCCCGGACGGCGAGCGGAAGACGGTGCCCTTCTTGAGGGTGACCGCCTTGTCGGGGCTCTCGTTCTTGACCCGCATGCCGCCGCCGGCCTTCTCGACCCCTTCTTCGAGGACCTCGTAGCGGGCGGTGCCGCCGGCGACGAGCAGCCGCCCGTCGGGGAGCTGGGTGTGTCCTGAGCAGAAGAAGTCCACGGGGGTGGGGATCTTCTTGAAGGTGTTCTTCGCGGGGTCCCAGAGGATGGTCTCGAAGGTCCCGGCGTCGAAGTTCTTCTGGTCGTTGCCCGAGCCGGCGATCAGCAGCACCTTCCCGGTATGCAGGAGGGCCGCGTGGATGGCGTTGATGCGGTACTCGTCGGGGACGTCCAGCTCCGCCCAGGAGCCGTACCGCTTCTTGTAGCCGGGCTGGGCGATCTTGTAGGCGTGGTACTTCTCCTCGGCGAAGGAGACGGCGGCCGGGGCGTTCAGTGCGGCGAGGACCATGACGGCCCCGCTGCCGAGCAGCGTCTTCTTGAGCTTCTTCGACGGCCGGTAGGCCATAACTCAGTTCCCTCCGGTCGTCGGGGCCGGGGCCGGTGCGGGTGCGGGTGCGGGTGCGGTGGGCGGAACAGCGGTCGGGCGGACTGCGATCGCTTCTCGGGCGTCTGCGAGCCCACGGGTTCGGGCCCGTGCCCGTGCGCGGTCCCGGACGCGCTGGACGCGCCGGGCCCGTACCGTCGTCCACGCCCAGAGGGAGACCGGGGCCAGGGCGATGACCAGGGCGAGGGACGCCCAGGTGCGCATGGCCGCGTGGGTGTGGCCGTAGTGGACGGAGGCCACGAGCGAGGCGATGAGGACCGCCGCCCAGTAGAGGTGGATGCGGAAGGTGGCGATCCGGTCGGGGCTGGCCTCGCCGCCCTTGGGGGTCACGACGAAACGGCCGCGGGTGCGGAGGACCGCCGAGCCGAGGGACTTGAGGTAGATGGGCGCGGAGAGCGCGGACATCGCCATGCCGGCGAGGCCGCCGGAGCCCTCGGGTTCGTGGGGCGAGACGTTGTGGCGCCGGTTCCAGAGGTAGAGCCCGATCTGGAGGGCGACGGCGTCGCTGTAGATCATCAGCCACACCGAGGTGGAGACCTGGGTGCCGGAGGCGCCGAACCAGAGGTAGAGGACACCGCTGAGGATGCCCACGAACCAGTTGACGGCCGTCATCGGGTAGTAGACGAGCATCAGCGTGTAGTTGAGGAAGCGGCCCGGCGGGGTGCGGAAGGGTGCCTTCCAGAACTGCCTGACGATCGTCTCGTACGTGCCCCGGGACCAGCGCAGCTGCTGGGTGAAGAAGTCGGTCCAGGAGGCCGGGCCCTCGCCGACGGCGAGGACGTCGGGGGTGTAGACGGAGCGCCAGAAGTGGCCGGTGCGCGGGTTCTTCCTGCGGTGCAGTTCGAAGCCCGTGGCCATGTCCTCGGTGATGGAGTCGTACAGCCCGCCGATCTGCTTGAGGGCGGAGATCCGGACGATGTTGTTCGTGCCGACGAACATGGGCGCGCGGTAGCGGTTCCCGGCCCGCTGGATGAGGGCGTGGAAGAGGAACTGCTGCGACTCGGCGGCCTTGGTGACGATGTTGGTGTAGTTGCCGTACACCTGCGGTCCGACGACGAAGGCGATGTCGGGGTCGCGGAAGTAGCCGAGCATCCGCTCCAGGAAGTTGGGGAGCGGGACGTGGTCGGTGTCGACGGAGGCGAAGAAGTCGTACGCGTCTCCGTGCATGGCGAGCCAGGCGTTGTAGTTGCCGTGCTTGGTCCTCGCCTTGTGCACGCCCTTCTTGCGGTTCCACTCGGGGACGCCGGCCCGGGTGAAGTGGCGTACGCCGAGCTCGGCGCAGAGCGCCTTGGCCTCGGCGGAGTCGCCCTCGTCGAGGAGCCAGATGTCCAGCGGCCCGTCGTGCCGCAGCCGGACGGCGCCTTCGAGGGTGCCGCGGACCATGGAGAGCGGTTCCTTGCCCGGGACGTACGTGGTGAGGAACGCGACGCGGGTGCCGGGCTCGGCGCGGACGGGTATCGGGTCGCGGGCGACCATGGTGGCGTGGGCGATCGACGTGACGTTCACCAGCATGAAGAAGCAGATGAGGCCGATCGACACGAGCATCACGGTGTCGAGGTGGACGAGCCAGGCTTCGCCGCCCTCGCGGACGGTCCAGTGGCTCGGCCAGACGAGATAGGCCAGGAGCAGCGCCGACAGGAGCGGCGCGAGGCACATCAGCAGGACGGCTCGTATTCGGTGCGGCTCCTTCGAGAGCAGACTTCGGTACTGCACCGTGTAGGCCGCCGGGTCCGGTTCGGTCAGCGGACCGGCGAGTCGGCTGTAGGTGTCGTAGTCGTAGCCTCCCGGCCGCACGGTGCCTCCAGCTGTCGTCGAACGGGTCGATACCCCAACAAAAGGGGACTTCGTTCGGCGTGTCGACTGGAGTAGTCCGAGTGGGCGTCCTTACCGGCCGCGACCGCTCTGTCGACGCAGCGTGTACGTGACGGCCTTCCGGGCGACCGGGTTCAGCTCCTCGATCGCGGCCATCAGGGCGCCGAGCTGCTCCAGGGCGGTGAGCGCGGCCTCCGCGCCGGCCGGGTCGACGCCCTCGTACAGTTCGAGGCCGACGAAGGAGGCGGCGACGGCGCGGGCGAGCCCGGCGGGGTCGGTGAACCCGTCGAGCGGGGTCCCGGCGAGGACCCGGACGAGGACCTGCTCGATCTCGGCGATCCACAGGTCGAGCCCGGCGGCGGTGGCCGGGGCGAGCCGGGGGTGGGTCTGGGCCCCGGCGAGCAGCTGGCCGAGGACGGCGACGTGTCCGGCGTCCCGCTCCTCCTGGTGCATCTCGCGCCCGAAGGCGAGCAGCTCGGAGAGGCTGCCGACGGAGCGGAGCCGCTCGCGGTGACGGGCGACGCGCAGCTCGGCGCCGCGCCGGCAGGCGGCGGCGAGCAGCTCGTCGACGGAGCCGAAGTGGTAGAAGACCAGGGCCTGATTGACTCCGGCGGTGGTCGCAATCGCGCGCGCGGAGGCCTTGGCGATGCCCTGCTCGACGAGGGTGCGCAGAGCGCCGTCGAGCAGCTTGTCCCGGGTCTCCTGACTCCGCGCGTCCTGACCTTTCGGTCCACCGGCGGCCTTCCCGACAGCGGTCTCCGCACTCACGCCCGTACCTCCTCGCGCACCGGGCGCAGCCCCGCGCGCACCCCCTGCGAGCGTACGTCGGCGTACTCGGCGGTGAACGACCCCTCGTAGCCGAAGAGCGGCCCGAAGTACCGGTTCACCACCCGGACGTTGATGCGGAAGCGCCCGGTGCGCTCGTCGAAGGACTCGCGGACCTCGGCCCGGCCGCCGATCAGTTCGGGGACGCGCACGTCCAACGGGCCTTCGCGGAAGCGGTGTTCACCGGAGGCGATGAGGAGCGAGCCGTCGGGTTCGGCGGACAGGTGCAGATCGCTGGCGAGGTGCTGGTGGGTGCCGAGGTAGTCGAGGACGCAGCCCCGCTCGGGGCTGTGGACCATGATCGCGTCGAAGCGTCGGGGACCGCCGGGCAGGGCGAAAGTCCGGACGAAGGTGACGGTCTCGCGTCCGTACAAGTCGGCGTACGGCACGTTCTCGATCGTGAAGGGGACGTCCCGGCCGGTGCGGGGCAGCAGGATGTTCCGCGACCCGCCGACCGCGAGGAACGGCTTCACGAAGGCCCTGCCGTGCCAGACGCGGTCCATGACGCCCCGCCCGACGCACAGCTCCCCGCTCGCGAGCCCCACCGAGAAGCGCCGCCGGAGCTCCGGGTGGAGCCGCTCGAAGGCGGCGTCGCCCATGGCGGTCCGGAAGATCGAAGCGGGGCTCGCGGTCACGGCTGCTCCAGGGTGACGAGGAGCCGGGGCTCCCGGGTACGGGCGGGCGGGGTGCGCAGACAGCGGCGGGCCGCGGGGGTGCGCGACGAGGGCGGTACGAGGACGGCGGCGGCGAGTCCGAGGACGGTGAGCGGCACGGCGGCGAGCGAGACCGACCCCAGCGGCAGCGAGGCCGCGACGAACGGCACGGCCACGACCAGCAGCCGAGCGGAGGTCTCGATCAGCCAGCGATTCCGTGAGCCCTCCGGAGTGACGCCCTCCTCGCACCAGAGCCGCAGCCGGTCGAAGGACCAGGCCGTGGCCCAGCCCATGAGGGGCCGGAAGAGGAGCCGGTCGGCGGCGCGGCCGAGGCGGCCCCAGCGGGGCCGGTAGTCGTAGCCGGTGAGGAAGCGGACGCCGTCGGGCGTGGGGACGTACCGCCAGTACCCGCTGCCCTCGGCGAGGAGCGAGAGCGGGTGCGACGAGGCGAAGCGGAGGGCGGAGACCCGGTCGCCGCCGGCCCGGTGGCGCTCCCCCGCGGAGACACCGGTGCCGGCGACGACCAGGAAGGGCAGGACGCGGGTCGCGTACCGGAAGTGCTGCGGCTCGCCCTCGACGGGCGGGAGGTAGGAGATCTCCGTGAACCTCAGGTCCCACCGCTGATGCCGGTCGGGTTCCTGCGTGCGACCCCAGAGCGTCTCCAGGTCCGCGCGCACCAGCGTCTCGATGTAGAGGCCCATCGGCGTTCCCCCAGCTCAACCGGCATCTTGAGCGACCGCTCAAAACTGCCCCGCGAGGAAGGTAACTGATTTTGAGCACTCGCTCAACCAGCGGACAGAGAGAAACCCCGGCCCTGGATCAGGACCGGGGACGAACGGTTCAGGTCGCTTGGGGCAGGGACGCTCTACCAGTGATGCCAGACCTCTACGGGGGCGATGTCCCAGGAAGTGCCCGCGATCTCCCCCGTTTCGAAGAACAGGGCCCAGGTCACGACGGCGTCGCCGGAGCGCTGCGCGCCCAACTCGACCTCGAAGCTATGGCAGGACAGGTCTCCCCCGGGGCTGGCCCGGAGCCCCGTCTCGCGCTCGATCGCGTAGGCCTCCATCTCGCGAGAGAGTTCGGACGGCACACGACCGATCAGCCGGATCCCCTCGTGGGTGACCTGTGGGCCGACCAGTCCGTCGACGAGCACGCACGTCAAACCTGCACCATCGACGAAGTAGCACTTCACCGCTGGCCGACTCCGGCGTAGCTCGGGCTTGCCGAACTCGACGCACCACTGAGATCGACGCGTCGAATGCCAGCCCCCGAGGTCACGGTGCTCGGCGCTGAATCCGCGCCCTGCCATGACGGCGACGGCATCGTCCCGATTCATTCCAAACCCCAGCGGTCCGATGATCCGGTGGGGGACGTACCCCCACTGGTCCCGATCGGAGTCAGCGAGCACCGCCCAATAGCCCGTGTCCACGACCTGATGATCGTCCATGCAGCTCCGCTCAGCACAGTCGAACCGGAGAGATCCAGAGGAAGGGCGCCCTAAACCCGCGCGACCGCGAGCATATGTGAGCTCGCCGCGAGCAGGTCCGGGTGCGGCTCGGCAAGACGGGCCGCCGTCAGCGCCGCCTCGAACATCGGCGAGTCGATCAGACTCTCCTTGGTGTACTGCTCGGTCGCCTTGAGGGCGGCCCACACCGGCCCCTCGATTCCATACACCACCGGGTCCCGCAGACCGGCCTCGCTCAGTTCCGTGACCAGCCCATCTCCCGTATGGAAGTACGAGCTGGTGAAGCCCTTTCGGCCGGGCGCATGGACACCCGTGACGAGGATGTCGGCCACGGCGTCGCGCACCCGGTCGACAGTGAGCATGGTGGTTGCGACGTGCTCGAAGAGCGAGGCGTAGCGGCCGATGGCCGCTGCAGCGACGAAGCCACCCGGGCGGACGACGCGAGCGGCCTCGCGCAGGGCTTGGACGCGGTCGCCGTGATCCAGCAGGTGGTAGAGCGGCCCGAGAACGAGAGCCACGTCGTACGTGCCGTCGGGCGCGCCCAGGGACCGCGCGTCCCCGAGTTCGGCACGGAAGCCTGCCACCGCCGCCGCCTCCACGTGGCGCGGCACAGGATCGATGAGATCCACCTCGTACCCATCCTTGGTGAGCCACCGGGCGTGCGCGCCGGGACCGCCGCCGATGTCGACGATCCGGGCAGGCGCTGGAGGCAGATACCTCCGTAGCAACTCTTGTGTGCGGACCATCTCCAGGACGCCGTCGGCACTGCCTGTCAGCCGCTCGGACTCGTCGATGGTCTCGCTGTAGAAGGCGATGATCTCGGGACCTACGGAGGGTGTGGGCATGGTTGCGATTGTGACCGCTGGTGGCGTGAGGTGGTAGCCCCTTAGCCTGACCGGTCAACCGGTCAGGCCAACAGAGCAAGGAACGCACATGCCCCTTTTGAAATACGAGCAGATCGCGGAGAGCCTGCGGCGCCGCATCGCCGACGGAGAGTTCGGTTCCGGCTCGCTCCTGCCGTCCAGCCGCGACCTGTGCGAGCAGTGGGGCGTTTCACGCGCAACCGCGATCAAGGCCATGGAGGCGTTGCGCGCCGACGGGCTGGTGATGCCTCATCAAGGTCGAGGCTTCTCCGTGGTCGAAACTCCGGTAGCGCGGCCGGCGGGTGGGCGTGGCGCGGGGACCAGCAGGACTCAAGGAGGGATGCCGTTCAAGCGACTGGGTGCACCGGAGCTGCTCGTACCGCCCTCCCATATCGCCGAGGCCCTTGGCCTGGAGAGCGGCGTACGAGCGCTACACCGGGCCCGGTTGGCGCTCATGGACGACAACCGGCCGCACTCCTACACCGTGGCGTGGTTCCCACCGGACATCGCCGACGCGTGCCCTCGCCTGCACCAGGGTGGCCCGATCGCGGAAGGAACCACTCACTACGTACGACGCACCACCGGACGTGGGCCGGTTCGGGGCGCGGACATCACCTCGGTCCGCCTGGCAACCAGCGCCGAGGCGGAACACCTTCGAGTGAAACGACCCTGCGCAGTGGCGGTCGTACTGCACACCGCGTACGACCACGAAGAAAGGCCTCTGGTCTGCGAAGAAGGTGTCATGCCGGAGGGCACGTGGGAACGAACGGACAACTATCCCATGGGCCAGGTGGATTGACTGGACCGGTGGACCGGTCCAGCCTGAATCCGACAGCAAGCACACATACCGTGCGCTCGTCATGCCGGAAGGAGCACCCGCATGCCCACACCACCCGAGGAACCCCGCCCCTGCGAGCCGAGCCGGGCCCTGCGCTTACGGGCCGCCGACGGATGGGAGCGGTTCATGCGCCGTGGCCAGGGGCAGGCCGGACGGGAGGACGCCCTTCATGTGGTCGGCCCCGACGGCTACGAGCAGCACCCGCTCCTGAACACGCTGGTCCGCGATGTCGCCTCGCGCGGCGTGGGCCGCCTCACCGCCGTCACCCACAAGCTTCAGGAAAGCGGCCGCCCGGTTCGCCTGGCGCACATCCGGCCTGCGTCCGGTATCGAGTGGACCACGGCAGCGGACAACATCCGTCCCGTGCCGACCGAGCGCAACGCCACTTCATGACCGTCGGCGTCAGCCGGCCAGGTACCGCTCCACCGTCTCGACCTTCTCGGTCAGGCCGCCCGTCACACCAGGACGGATGTCCACCTTCAGGACGACCGAGACACGCGGGGCGCGCGCCTCCACGGCGGCGACGGCACGCTTCATGACATCTATCACCTCATCACGTTCATCGTAAAAAGAGCAGGTTGGAGCACATGACGACGTTAGGCATCTACCTCAGGCTCAGTCGCGAGTCGGACGACAGCGCCAGTCTCGACACGCAGCGCGCCGCCGCCCACCGCTGGCTGGAGGCGCACGGCTACGACCCGTCGGACGCCGTGGAGTACTCGGATGCGGGAGTCAGCGGAACCAAGCCACTGGAGGACCGTAAGGCCATGTCCGGACTCATGGCCGACAGGCCGTCCGTTGTGGTCGCGTGGAAGCTCGACCGCTTCGCGCGATCCGTGAGTGAGTTCCTGCGCCTGGTCGCCTGGGCCGAAGCTCACGGCGTGGCCCTGGCGACCACGGACAACTCGATCGACACGACGACGCCGACGGGGCGCATGGCGGCCACGGTCCTGTCCGCGCTCGCGGAGTGGGAGCGCAACATGATCGCGTCCCGCATTACCGACGGGCACGCCACGCGTCGAAGCCAGGGCCGCTGGTCCAGTGGACGCCCACCCTTCGGATACCGAATCGAGCGCAGGGACGGGGCCGCCTATCTCGCCATCGATGACAACCAGGCCGCGTCGGCCCGCGATGCAGTCAACGCTCTCGTCAACGGCTCCACGGTGGCCGCCACGGCGCGCATGACGGGCCTGTCAGAACCTCAATGGCGGCGACTCCTGAAGTCCCCCACACTGCGTGGACAGCGCGCCCACAAGGAGGAGTTGGTCTGCGAGGCGGACGGCATCACGCCCATTCAGTTCGCGCCCCCGATCCTGGCCGCCGCAGAGCTGATGGCGGTCCGTGAGCGAATGCTGGCCCTCGCGACCGGAGCCGATCGGGCGCCCCGCCGCGCTACCCCCATGTGCTCCGACATGGCGCAGTGCTATCGCTGCAAGGGACGCCTGAACGGAGGCACGTCGGACAAGGGCGTCCCGCTCTATCGCTGCAAGGCCGGTCACGTCACCATCTACGCGGAGACCCTGGACACGCGCGTGGAGAAGGACTTCTTGGCCGCCTTCGGTACGTACGCAGAGACCGTGGTCCGCCTGGACGGGGGCAACGACCTGTCCGCCGAACTGCTCGAAGCGAAGGAGCAGGCGGAGCGACTGGCCGCACGCATGGCCACCGCCGGCCCGCTAATGCTGGGAACCCTGGAGAGCCTGGCCCAGGACCTGGAAGACACGTATGCCCGCCTTCGAGACGCTCACAACCCTGACGTTCGGGAAGTCCAGGTGGCCACCGGGCAGACCATGGCGGATGCATGGGAGGCATACGACGCGTCAGCCCGGTCCCGGCTCCTGTCGGGCATGGGATTGCAGGTGACGCTTCACCCGAAACAAGCGGCCGATCGTCTGACGGTGTCCTGGGGGCTGAAGCCTGAAGACGCGGCGGAAGCCGCGCTGGAAGACATCGCCTGGCAGGAGGCGTCATAGCAGCACCTGGTACCGACTGCGGCCCGTCGCCGGGTCCTCTTCCAGTGGCGGGCCGCTCCCCTGCTCGCGACGAACCCGCCCAGGGCTCCACGCCGGAGCGCCGCAAGGGTGGCACCCCTCACGCGAAATCCAGGCACCGCGGCGATTCAAGCCAGCGGGGTCACCGAGAACGCGACGATCACGCCTTCACCGCATCCCCGGCGCCGGCGACGGCGCGGGCGGCGGCGACCGCGTCGGCGGCCTCGCGCTTCAGCTTGCGCTCGGCGTAGAAGCCGCCGAAGGGCAGCACCGAGAGGACGAAGTAGAGCGCGGCGGTGCCGAAGCTCCACTTGGTGCGGTTCCAGGCGTCCAGCCAGAAGAGGACGTACAGGATGAACAGCACGCCGTGGACCGCGCCCATGACCGGCACCGCGTTGAAGTCCGTCGTCCGCTTGAGTACCGAGCAGACGAGCAGCAGCAGGAACGAGACGGCCTCCGGCGCGGAGACGAGCCGGAGCCGGTGGAGCGAGGAAGCGGTCTTGATGTCCACGGAGGGGGTCACCTTCGTTCGATCTTGTGAACGCGCGATCTTGTGAACGGATGCACAAGGGCCCGTCCATTGTGCACGCCGACTTTGCTGTCTCTTTATCCGGGTCCCCAGTACCTTCAGCGGGTGGCAACGTTCCGACTCCAAGGCAGCAAAGTGCTCGCCGTCTCCATGACCGGTGACGCCGTCAAGGCGAAGAACGGCTCGATGGTCGCCTACGACGGCCAGATGGCGTTCAAGAAGATGAGCGGTGGCGGTGAGGGTCTGCGGGGCATGGTGACCCGCCGGCTCACCGGTGAGCAGATGGAGGTGATGGAGGTACGAGGCCAGGGGACCTGCTGGTTCGCCGACCGGGCCTCCGAGATCAACCTCGTGTCCCTGCACGGCGACAAGCTCTGGGTCGAGGCGAGCAATCTGCTCTGCACCGACGCGGGGCTGCGCACCGGCACCAGCTTCACGGGGATGCGCGGCGGCGCGACCGGCAACGGTCTCTTCACGACGACCGTCGAGGGCACGGGCCAGGCGGCGATCATGTCCGACGGCCCGGCGGTCGTGCTGCGGGTGACCCCGCAGTACCCGCTGCAGGTCGACCCCGGCGCGTACATCGCCCACCAGGGCAACCTCCAGCAGCACTTCCAGTCTGGTGTGACCTTCCGCACGTTCATGGGCGAGGGCGGCGGCGAGGCCTTCCAGATCCGCTTCGAGGGGGACGGCCTCGTGTACGTCCAGCCGAGCGAGCGGAACACGATCGGGGGCGACGTCTGATGCCGTTCCGCGAGATCAACTCGAAGATGGTCGAGGCGACCGTCATCCCCGGGCAGCGGATGTTCAGCCAGCGCGGGGCGATGCTCGCGTACCGCGGCGACGTCACTTTCACGCCGAACATGGCGGGCGGTCAGGGCGGCGTGATGTCGATGATCGGCCGCCGGGTGGCCGGCGAGGCGACGCCGCTGATGAGCGTCGAGGGCAACGGCACGGTGATGTTCGGGCACGGCGGCCATCACATCCAGGTGATCGCACTGACGGGCGACACCCTGTACGTCGAGGCCGACCGGCTCCTCGCCTTCGACGGCACCCTGGAGCAGGGGACGATGTTCATGGGCTCGCAGGGCGGGGTCATGGGCATGGTCCGCGGCCAGGTGACCGGCCAGGGCCTCTTCACCACCACGCTCAAGGGCCACGGCTCGGTGGCGGTCATGGCGCACGGCGGGGTCATCGAGCTGCCGATCACCCCGGGCCGCCCGGTCCACGTGGACCCGCAGGCGTACGTGGCCCACCACGGCGACGTACGGAACAAGCTCTCCACCGCGCTGGGCTGGCGCGACATGGTGGGGCGCGGCTCGGGCGAGGCGTTCCAGCTGGAGCTGAGCGGCAGCGGCGCGGTGTACGTCCAGGCCTCGGAGGAGAAGCTGTGAGCACCCCGGTGATCCACGACCCGACGACGCTTCCGTCGGACGACAACGTGAACCCGTACACCTTCTGCGTGGAGCTCAAGGGCTCCCAGTGGTTCCTGCAGAAGGGCAAGATGATCGCCTACTACGGGCGGATCGAGTTCAACGGCATCGGGCACGGGAGGCTGGACCGGCTGGTCCGTACGTCGTTCCACTCGCCGCTGCACGCGAGCGACTGGGTGGTCGCGGAGGGCAGCGGCAAGATGCTGCTCGCGGACCGGGCCTTCGACGTGAACTCGTTCGACCTGGACCAGGGCAATCTGACGATCCGTTCGGGCAACCTCCTCGCCTATCAGCCGACGCTGGCGCTGAAGCAGTCGATCGTGCCGGGCTTCGTGACGCTGATCGGCACGGGCAAGTTCGTGGCCGCGTCGAACGGTCCGGTGGTCTTCATGGAGCCGCCGATGCGGGTGGATCCGCAGGCCCTGGTGGGCTGGGCGGACTGCCCCTCGCCGTGCCACCACTACGACCACGGCTACATGACGGGCGTGATGGGCGGTGTCCGGGCCCTGACGGGTATCGGCGGGACGTCGGGCGAGGAGCACCAGTTCGAGTTCGTGGGGGCGGGTACGGTCCTGCTGCAGTCGACGGAGCTGCTGATGGCGGAGCGGGCGATCGGCGGCCCGCCGGCGCAGGCGGGGGTCCCGGGCGGTCAGGGATCACATGGTTCCGGCCAAGCTGTGCCAGGCTCGGTACCGCGCCTTCCCGGCCAGCTCGGCGACCTGCAGCGGCGCTTCGGTCTGTGAGCGGTAGTCTGCGGAGTGTGACGTCTTCGAACGCACGCTCCCAGACTTCGTCAAGTATTCAACTTCTTAGGTAGAATCCATATATGGAGACCGAGACCGCCACCCCGTGGCTCACCGATGGCGAGCAGTGCGCCTGGCGCACCTTCCTGGACGTACAGAGAATGCTGACGTACCAGCTGGAGAGGGACCTCCAACCGTTCGGTCTGACGATGAACGACTACGAGATCCTGGTGAACCTCTCGGAGTCGGCGGAGCGGCGGCTGCGCATGAGCGACCTCGCCACGGCCACCCTCCAGTCGAAGAGCCGGCTCTCCCACCAGATCACCCGGATGGAGAACGCCGGACTCGTCCGGCGCGAGAACTGCGAGTCCGACCGGCGCGGGCTGTATGCCGTCCTCACGGACGAGGGCATGGAGACCATGCGCAAGGTCGCCCCGCACCACGTCGAGTCGGTGCGCAGGCACTTCATCGACCAGATGGCCCCCGAGGCCCTCGGCGACCTCCACGAGTCCCTGAAGCCGATCGCGGAGCAGCTGCGCGGGCGGCGCGGCAAGCCGTAGCGGTAGCCGTAGCCCGCGTACGCGAAAGGGCCTCCCCGGCGCTGCGGGGAGGCCCTTTCGCGTACCGCTCAGTTGCCCGTCAGGCTCGCGACCAGCTCGTCGGAGGCCGCGTACGGGTCGAGGTCGCCCGCGACGATCCGCTCGGCGAGGGCGTCCAGGCGCCGGTCGCCGTGCAGGTCGCCGATGCGCTCGCGCAGGGCCGTGATGGTGATCGTCTCGACCTCGCGCGCGGCACGGGACCGGCGGCGGTCCGCGAGCACCCCGTGCTCCTCCATCCACGCGCGGTGCTTCTCCAGGGCCTCGACGACCTCGTCGATGCCCTCGCCGCGCGCCGCGACCGTCTTGACGATCGGCGGCCGCCAGTCACCGGCGGACCGCGCCTCGCCCAGGCCCAGCATGTGGTTGAGCTCGCGGGCGGTGGCGTCCGCGCCGTCCCGGTCGGCCTTGTTCACCACGTACAGGTCGCCGATCTCCAGGATGCCCGCCTTCGCGGCCTGGATGCCGTCGCCCATGCCCGGCGCGAGGAGGACGACCGAGGTGTCCGCCTGGGAGGCGATCTCGACCTCGGACTGCCCGACGCCGACCGTCTCCACGAGGATCACCTCGCAGCCGGCCGCGTCCAGGACGCGGATGGCCTGCGGGGCGGACCAGGCGAGGCCGCCCAGATGGCCGCGGGTGGCCATGGAGCGGATGTAGACGCCCGGGTCGGAGGCGTGCTCGGACATCCGGACCCGGTCGCCGAGCAGCGCTCCCCCGCTGAACGGGGAGGACGGGTCGACGGCCAGGACGCCGACCCGCTTGCCCGCCCGCCGGTACGCGGAGACGAGCGCGGACGTCGACGTGGACTTGCCGACGCCGGGCGAGCCCGTCAGGCCCACCACATAGGCGTTGCCGGTCAGCGGCGCGAGCGCCGCCATCACCTCGCGCAGCTGCGGGGACGCCCCCTCCACGAGCGAGATCAGCCGGGCCACGGCCCGCGGCCTGCCCTCGCGCGCCTGGGCGACGAGTGCGGGGACGTCCACCATCTGCACTGCTCCTTAGGTGCCGGATTACTTGCCGGTCGCTTGCCGGCGACTTACTTGCCGGCGACGCGGACGATCAGTGCGTCGCCCTGACCGCCGCCGCCGCAGAGGGCCGCGGCGCCGATGCCGCCGCCGCGCCGCTTGAGCTCCAGGGCGAGGTGCAGCACCACACGGGCGCCGGACATGCCGATGGGGTGGCCCAGGGCGATGGCGCCGCCGTTGACGTTCACCTTCTCGGGGGTAACGCCGAGGTCCTTCATTGACTGGACGGCGACCGCGGCGAAGGCCTCGTTGATCTCGATCAGGTCGAGGTCCTCGACGGTCAGGCCGTCCTTCTTCAGGGCGTGCAGGATCGCGTTGGACGGCTGCGACTGGAGGGAGTTGTCCGGTCCGGCCACGTTGCCGTGGGCGCCGATCTCGGCGATCCACTCCAGGCCCAGCTCCTCGGCCTTGGCCTTGCTCATCACGACGACGGCGGCGGCGCCGTCCGAGATCTGCGAGGAGGTGCCGGCGGTGATGGTGCCGTCCTTGGCGAAGGCCGGGCGGAGCTTGCCGAGGGACTCGGCGGTGGTCTCCGCGCGGATGCCCTCGTCCTTGGAGAAGACGACCGGCTCGCCCTTGCGCTGCGGGATCTCGACCGGGGTGATCTCGGCCTCGAAGATGCCGTTCTTCTGCGCGGCGGCGGCGCGCTGGTGCGACAGCGCGGCGATCTCGTCCTGCTCGGGGCGCTTGATGCCCAGGCGGGTGTTGTGCTTCTCCGTGGACTCGCCCATGGCGATGTTCTCGAAGGCGTCGGTGAGGCCGTCGTACGCCATCACGTCGAGCATCTCGATCGCGCCGTACTTGAAGCCCTCGCGGGACTTCGGCAGCAGGTGCGGCGCGTTCGTCATCGACTCCTGGCCGCCGGCCACGACGATGTCGAACTCACCCGCGCGGATCAGCTGGTCCGCCAGAGCGATGGCGTCGAGACCCGACAGACACACCTTGTTGACGGTGAGGGCCGGGACGTTCATCGGGATGCCGGCCTTGACGGCGGCCTGGCGCGCGGGGATCTGCCCTGCCCCCGCCTGGAGCACCTGGCCCATGATCACGTACTGGACCTGGTCGCCGCCGATGCCCGCACGGTCGAGGGCGGCCTTGATCGCGAAGCCGCCGAGGTCCGCGCCCGAGAAGGACTTGAGCGAGCCGAGCAGGCGGCCCATGGGCGTACGGGCACCCGCGACGATCACTGAGGTGGTACCGGTCGTTCCAGACATGAGGCACGGCCCCTAGGGATGAGGAGTGAACGAGGGTTTACCGCCAATGTACTGAGGGGCGCGCCACGCGGTCACCGGCCAAAGGGTGTGATCGCGCGCACGTTGCGTAACCGCCCTCCTGGCGCTGCACTAGGGGCATGCTGACGCGAATCGACCACATCGGGATCGCCTGTTTCGACCTCGACAAGACTGTCGAGTTCTACCGTGCGACCTACGGTTTCGAGGTCTTCCACACCGAGGTCAACGAAGAGCAGGGCGTCCGCGAGGCCATGCTCAAGATCAACGAGACCTCCGACGGCGGGGCCTCCTACCTCCAGCTCCTGGAGCCGACCCGGGAGGACTCGGCGGTGGGCAAGTGGCTCGCCAAGAACGGCGAGGGCGTGCACCACATCGCCTTCGGCACGGCGGACGTGGACGGGGCCTCCGAGGACATCCGCTCCAAGGGCGTCCGCGTCCTCTACGACGAGCCCCGCATCGGCTCGATGGGCTCCCGCATCACCTTCCTGCACCCCAAGGACTGCCACGGCGTACTCACGGAACTGGTCACCTCGGCCGAGCCGTCCGCTGACCACTCCTCAGCGGAGCACTGACCTCCGGATTCCTGGCCCGGTAGAGTGGGCGACTCCGGGCCGGGGCCGGTCGGGGCTGCCCCGCGTGGCACCGAAGTCGGGATGTCGGGGTCGTCCGATCTGCCACGATTCCCCGGGGGTCCGTCCTCGTCGGTGAGGGCGGTGCTCGTTGGAGTGTTGAGACCAGGGTTGGGGTCTCCCCTGCTCGAACGAAGTCGAGAGCTCGGGGAAGGATGGACCGCGCAGTGCGGGGCTACGAACGCCAGGAGAGCCACCGAGCTGAAGACGACCATCTCGCCAGGTTCGAAGCCGAGATGGACCGGCTGAAGACCGAGCGGGAAAAGGCCGTCCAGCACGCCGAGGACCTCGGTTACCAGGTCGAGGTCTTGCGTGCCAAGCTCCACGAGGCGCGCCGCACCATCGCGTCCAGGCCCGCGTACGACAGCGCGGACATCGGCTACCAGGCCGAGCAGCTGCTGCGCAACGCGCAGGCGCAGGCCGAGCAGCTCCGGCAGGACGCCGAGCGCGAGCTGCGCGAGGCCCGTGCCCAGACGCAGCGCATCCTCCAGGAGCACGCCGAGCACCAGTCCCGGCTCCAGGCCGAGCTGCACAACGAAGCGGTCCAGCGCCGCCAGCAGCTGGACCAGGAGCTCAACGAGCGCCGCCAGACCGTCGAGGCGCACGTCAACGAGAACGTCGCCTGGGCCGAGCAGCTCCGCGCCCGTACGGAGTCCCAGGCCCGCCGTCTCCTGGAGGAGTCCCGCGCGGAGGCCGAGCAGTCGCTCGCCACCGCCCGCGCCGAGGCCACCCGGCTCGCCGAGGAGACCAGCCGCCGCGTCGGCGCCGAGGCCGAAGCGGCCCGCGCCGAGGCCGAAGCACTTCTGCTGCGCGCCCGCAAGGACGCCGAGCGGCTCCTGAGCGCCGCCTCCAGCCAGGCCCAGGAGGCCACGAGCCACGCCGAGCAGCTCCGCTCGACGACGACCGTCGAGACGGACCAGGCCCGCCGCCAGGCCACCGAACTCTCCCGCGCCGCCGAGCAGCGCATGGCCGAGGCCGAGGAGAAGCTCCGCTCGGCCCGCGCCGAGGCCGAGAAGGCCCTCACGGAGGCCAAGGACGCGGCCGCCAAGCAGCTCTCCTCCGCCGAGTCCGTCAACGAACAGCGCACCCGTACGGCCAAGGCGGAGATCGCCCGGCTCGTCGGCGAGGCCACCAAGGACGCCGAGGCCCTCAGGACCGAGGCCGAGGAGAAGCTCCGCGAGGCGACCGCCGAGGCCGAGAAGCTCGTCACGGAGGCCTCCGAGAAGGCCCGTACGGCCGTGGCCGAGGACTCCGCCGCCGCGCTCGCCAAGGCCGCGCGCAGCGCCGAGGAGATCCTCACCAAGGCCTCCGAGGACGCCCGCGAGACCACCCGCAAGGCCACGGAGGAGGCCGAGCGGGTCCGCCGCGAGGCCGAGGCCGAGATGGACCGGCTGCGGGCCCGGGTCGAGGAGCAGGCCGACGAGCTGCTCGGCTCCGCGAAGGACGACACCAAGGAGTACCGCGCCAAGACGGTCGAGCTCCAGGAGGAGGCCCGCCGGCTGCGCGGCGAGGCCGAGCAGCTGCGCGCCGAGGCCGTCGCGGAGGGCGAGCGGATCCGCGGCGAGGCCCGGCGCGAGGCACTCCAGCAGATCGAGGAGGCGGCGAACACCGCCGAGGAGCTCCTCACCAAGGCCCGTACGGACGCCGACGAGCTCCGCACCAAGGCCGGCACCGAGGGCGAGCGGGTCAAGTCGGAGGCCGTGGAGCGCGCCCAGACGCTCCGCGCGCAGGCCGAGGAGACCCTGGAGCGCACCCGCGCCGAGGCCGAGCGGCTGCGCGCCGAGGCCGAGGAGCAGGCGGAGGCGGTCAGGGACGCGGCCGAGAAGGCCGCCGCCGGGCTGCGCGCGGACGCCGAGCGGGCCGCCGAGGCCCGCCGCGCCGAGGCCGCCGAGGAGCTGACCCGGCTGCACACCGAGGCCGAGGCCAAGGTGACGGCGGCGGGCGAGGAGCTCACCGACGCCCGCGCCGAGAGCGAGCTGATGCGGCGCGAGGCCGCCGACGAGACGGACCGGCTGCGGACCGAGGCCGCCGAGCGCATCCGTACGCTCCAGGAGCAGGCCGAGCAGGAGGCCGAGCGGCTGCGCGCCGAGGCCGCTTCGGACGCGTCCACCGCGCGTACCGAGGCCGAAGCCGCCGCCGTACGCCTCCGCACGGAGGCCGGCGAGGAGGCCGAGCGCCTGAAGTCGGAGGCGCAGGAGACCGCCGACCGGGTGCGCGCGGAGGCCGCGGCCGCCGCCGAGCGGGTCGCCGCCGAGGCCGCAGAGGCGCTGGCCGCCGCGCAGGAGGAGGCCAACCGGCGCCGCCGCGAGGCCGAGGAGACGCTGGAGTCGGCCCGCTCCGAGGCCGGCCGCGAGCGCGAGCACGCCCGCGAGCAGTCCGAGGAGCTGCTCGCCGCCGCCCGGAAGCGCGTCGAGGACGCGCAGACCGAGGCGCAGCGCCTGGTCGAGGAGGCGGACGCGCGGGCGACCGAGATGGTCGCCGCCGCCTCGCGAGCCGCCCAGGAGGTGCGGGACTCGGTGGCCGGTCTGCGCGAGCAGGCCGAGGAGGAGATCTCCGGGCTGCGCAGCGCCGCCGAGCACGCCGCCGAGCGGACGCGCACCGAGGCGCAGGAGGAGGCGGACCGGGTCCGGGCCGACGCGTACGAGGAGCGGGAGCGGGCGTCCGAGGACGCCTCCCGCACCCGGGCGCGCGCCCACGAGGAGTCGGAGGCCGCGAAGGCGCTGGCCGAGCGGACCGTCGGGGACGCGATCGCCGAGTCGGAGAAGCTGCGGGCGGACACCGCGGAGTACGCGCAGCGGGTACGGACCGAGGTGACGGACTCGCTCGCCTCGGCGGAGCAGGACGCGGCCCGTACGCGGGCTGACGCCCGGGACGACGCGAACCGGATCCGTTCGGAGGCCGCCGAGCGCGCCGAGACGCTGGTCGGCGAGGCGCGTGCGGAGGCGGACCGGATCGGCGCGGAGGCCGCGCAGGTCCTCGACGAGGCGCGCACGGCCGCCGACAAGCGGCGCTCCGACGCCGCCGAGCAGGCCGACAGCCTCGTCGGCGAGGCGACGAGCGAGGCCGAGCGGCTCACCGCCGAGGCGATCGCGGAGGCCGAGCGGGTCACCCGCGAGGCGACCGCGGAGGCCGAGCGGCTCACGGTCGAGGCCGCCGAGCTCCTGGAGAGCACCGAGCAGGACGCGCGGCGGCTCCGGACCGAGGCCGAACAGGTCAAGGCCGACGGGGAGGCGCACGCGGAGGCGCTGCGGACCGCGGCGATCGCCGACGGCGAGCAGGTCCTCGACGAGGCCCGCAAGGCCGCCGACAAGCGGCGCTCCGACGCGGCCGAGCAGGCCGACGCGCTCATGGCGGAGGCGACGAGCGAGGCCGAGCGGCTCACCGCCGAGGCGATCGAGCTCATGGAGACGACCGAGCAGGACGCGCGGCGGCTCCGGACCGAGGCCGAACAGGTCAAGATCGACGGGGAGGCGCACGCGCAGGCCCTGCGGACGGCCGCCCTGGCCGACGGCGAGCAGGTCCTCGACGAGGCCCGCAAGGCCGCCGACAAGCGCCGCTCCGACGCGGCCGAGCAGGCCGACGCGCTCATCGCCGAGGCGACGAGCGAGGCCGAGCGGCTCACCCGTGAGGCGGGCGAGCTGGCCGACGCGGTCGCGGCCGACGCGCGCGCCGAGGCGGAGCGGGTCGCGGCGGAGGCCGCCGAGCAGGCCGCGCGGACCGTCGCCGAAGGCGAGCGGGCCAAGGCCGAGGCGGAGGCCGCGGCGGCCGCGACGGTGGCCGCGGCGCGGCAGGACGACGAGCGGATCCGCGGCGAGTCGGAGCGGCTCAGGGCGGACGCCGAGGCGGCGGCCGAGCAGATGCGGTCGGAGGCCCGTGAGGAGGCGGACCGGACGCTCGACGAGGCCAGGGACGCCGGCGCGCGGAAGCGTTCCGACGCGGCCGAGCAGGCGGACCAGCTCATCGCCAAGGCCCAGGAGGAGGCGCTGCGCGCCACCACCGAGGCCGAGACGCAGGCGGACACGATGGTCGGCGCGGCCCGCAAGGAGGCCGAGCGGATCGTCGCCGAGGCGACCGTCGAGGGCAACTCGCTGGTGGAGAAGGCCCGTACGGACGCCGACGAACTGCTCGTCGGGGCGCGCAGCGACGCGACGGCCATAAGGGACCGGTCCGAGGAGCTGCGGGGCCGTGTCGAGGGCGAGATCGAGGAGCTGCACGAGCGGGCGCGGCGCGAGACGGCCGAGCAGATGAAGACGGCCGGCGAGCGCGTCGACAAGCTCGTCAAGGCGGCCACGGAGCAGCGCACCGAGGCGGACGAGAAGGCCAAGGAGCTGATCTCCGAGGCGAGTTCCGAGGCGAGCAAGGTCCGCATCGCGGCGGTGCGCAAGGCGGAGGCGCTCCTCAAGGAGGCCGAGCAGAAGAAGGCCTCGCTGGTGGCGGAGGCCGAGGGCATCAAGGCGGAGGCCGAGCGGGTGCTGGCGGAGGCCGAGGCCGAGGCCGCGAGGACCGTCGCGGAGGGCAAGCGGGAGCTGGAGGTGCTCGTGCGGCGACGCTCGGACATCAATGCCGAGATCTCCCGTGTCCAGGACGTGCTGGAGGCGTTGGAGTCTTTCGAGACTCCGTCAGCGGGGGCGAAGGACGGGCTCAAGGCGGGTGCGTCGACGGGAGCCACTCGTTCGAGTGGCAAGTCCCAGGACGGGTAGCCACTCAAAAGGCTGGACATTCTCCAGATCAAACGGGCATACGCTCGATGACACGCCGCTTCGGCCCCTAGGATTCCCTCTAACACCTCACCGGTCTCATTCGACAGGAAACCCATGAGCGACACTTCCTCCCCCTTCGGCTTCGAGCTCGTGCGGCGCGGTTACGACCGCGGTCAGGTGGACGACCGCATTACCAAGCTCGTTTCCGACCGCGACAGCGCGCTGTCCCGCATCACCTCGCTGGAGAAGCGCATCGAGGAACTCCACCTCGAAACGCAGAACGCCCAGGCGCAGGTCACCGACGCCGAGCCGTCCTACGCCGGCCTCGGCGCCCGCGTCGAGAAGATCCTCCGGCTCGCCGAGGAGGAGGCGAAGGACCTGCGCGAGGAGGCCCGTCGCGCCGCCGAGCAGCACCGCGAGCTGGCCGAGTCGGCCGCCCAGCAGGTGCGCAACGACGCGGAGTCCTTCGCGTCCGAGCGGAAGTCGAAGGCCGAGGACGAGGGCGTCCGGATCGTCGAGAAGGCGCAGGGCGAGGCCAACTCGCTGCGTGCCGAGGCGCAGAAGGACGCGCAGTCGAAGCGCGAGGAGGCGGACGCCCTCTTCGAGGAGACCCGCGCCAAGGCCGCCCAGGCCGCCGCGGACTTCGAGACCAACCTGGCGAAGCGCCGCGAGCAGTCGGAGCGGGACCTGGCCTCGCGTCAGGCGAAGGCCGAGAAGCGCCTCGCCGAGATCGAGCACCGCGCCGAGCAGCTCCGCCTGGAGGCCGAGAAGCTGCGTACGGACGCGGAGCGCCGCGCCCGTCAGACGGTGGAGACCGCCCAGCGCCAGGCCGAGGACATCGTGGCCGACGCGAACGCGAAGGCCGACCGGATCCGCAGCGAGTCGGAGCGCGAGCTCGCGGCGCTGACGAACCGCCGCGACTCGATCAACGCGCAGCTGACCAACGTCCGCGAGATGCTGGCGACCCTGACGGGTGCCGCGGTCGCGGCGGCCGGCTCCCCGATCGACGACGAGCGCGCGGCCGGCGTCCCGGCCCAGCAGTCCCGGTAACACCCCGTGCGAAAACCCCCTGTCACTCCGGTGGCGGGGGGTTTTGCGCGCCCTTAGGTTGGTACGCATGATCGAGCTTGAGGGCCTGACCAAGCGCTACGGGACGAAGACAGCGGTCGACCATCTCTCCTTCCAGGTCCGGCCGGGCGTCGTCACCGGATTCCTCGGGCCGAACGGGGCGGGCAAGTCGACGACGATGCGGATGATGCTCGATCTGGACAACCCGACCAGCGGTACGGTCCGGATCGACGGCAAGCACTACCGGGACCTCGACGAGCCGCTGAAGTACATCGGCGCGCTGCTCGACGCCAAGGCGATGAACGGCGGCCGTTCCGCGTACAACAACCTCCTGTGTCTCGCGCAGTCCAACCGGATCCCGCGGAGCCGGGTGGGCGAGGTGCTCGACCTGGTGGGTCTGACGGCGGTCGCGCGGAAGAAGTCGAAGGGTTTCTCCCTCGGCATGGGCCAGCGGCTCGGTATCGCCTCGGCGTTGCTCGGCGACCCCGAGATCCTGATGTTCGACGAGCCCGTCAACGGTCTGGACCCCGAGGGAATTCACTGGATCCGCAATCTGATGAAGGCCTTGGCCGGCGAGGGCCGGACGATCTTCGTCTCCAGCCATCTGATGAGTGAAATGGCGCTGACGGCCGATCATCTGATCGTGATCGGCCAGGGAAAGCTGCTGGCCGACACGTCCATGGCCGATTTCATCCAGCAGAATTCGCGGAGTTATGTACGGCTGCGCTCCCCGCAGCAGGAACGCCTGCGGGACGCCCTCCACACCAACGGATTCATCGCGGTGGAGGCGGGCAACGGGACCCTTGAGGTGGACGGGGCGACGACCGAGAAGCTGGGCGAGCTGGCGGCGGAGTACGGGCTCGTGCTGCACGAGCTGAGCTCGCAGCGCGCCTCGCTCGAAGAGGCCTTCATGCAGATGACGGCCGGTGCGGTGGAGTACCACGCGCACGGCACCGACGTACACGGCGCCGCGTCGGCGCCCGGCCCCCGGTGGGGCTCGACCTCCGAGGGAGCCTGAACGATGGCACTGGCATCCGCGGTCCTCCAGTCCGAGTGGACCAAGATCCGGACGGTGTCGTCGACCGTCTGGACGCTGGCGAGCGCCCTCCTCGTCACGGTGGCGATGAGTGCGGCGCTGTGCGCGCTCCTGAACTCCACCTTCGACGATCTGAGCCAGGCCGAGCAGCTCACCTTCGACCCGACCTTCGTCAGTTTCTCCGGGATGATCCTCGGTCAGCTGGCGATGGTCGTCTTCGGCGTCCTGGTGGTGGGCACCGAGTACTCCTCCGGCATGATCCGCACCTCGCTCGCCGCCGTGCCGCAGCGCGCGACCTTCCTCTTCTCGAAGATCGCGGTGGCCGGCGGTCTGGCCCTGCTCGTGGGCCTCGTGACGAGCTTCCTCTCCTTCTTCCTGGGGCAGGCCCTGCTCGGTGAGCACCGGGCCTCGATCGGCGACGACAACGTGCTGCGGGCGGTGATCGGCGCCGGGCTCTACATGTGCCTGATCGCGCTGTTCTCCATGGGCGTGGCAGCGATGCTGCGCTCCTCGATGCTCTCGCTCGGCATCCTGGTGCCCTTCTTCTTCCTGATCTCCCAGATCCTGTCGGCGGTACCGAAGGCGAAGGAGGTCGCCAAGTACTTCCCCGACCAGGCCGGCGCGAAGATCATGCAGGTCGTCCCGGACGCCATGAACAGCGAAGAGGCGCCGTACGGGCCGTGGGGCGGGCTCGGGATCATGCTGGTCTGGGTGGTGGCCGCGCTTCTCGGCGGCTACCTGGTGATGAAGAACCGCGACGCCTGATCCCGGGGCCGGACCCTTGGGGGATGCCCCCGGGTCCGACCCGTAGGGGACGACCTGGGAATCTCCCGGAGATTCCCTTGCGCTTCTCTTCCGCTTCGCTGGAACCGTCAACGGCTGGATAAGCTCCTCATTCATACGGGGGGCTCCGGCCGACGGCCGCCACGCCCCGACATGGATGCGACGACCTGTCGATGGGGCTGGAGAATGATCGAGGCAGTCGGCCTGACGAAGCGCTACGGCGCCAAGACGGCCGTGTACAACCTTTCCTTCCAGGTGAGGCCCGGTGTGGTCACCGGCTTCCTGGGTCCCAACGGGTCCGGGAAGTCGACGACGATGCGCATGATCCTCGGGCTCGACCGGCCCAGCGCGGGTCACGTGACGATCGGCGGCCACCCCTTCCGGCAGCTGCCGAACGCGCCCCGTCAGGTCGGCGCGCTGCTCGACGCCAAGGCCGTGCACGGCGGCCGGAGCGCGCGCAGCCACCTGCTGTCGCTCGCCCAGCTGGCCGGCATCCCGGCGCAGCGGGTCGACGAGGTCCTCGGCGTGGTCGGCCTCCAGGACGTGGCCAAGCGGCGCTCGAACGGCTTCTCGCTCGGCATGGGCCAGCGGCTCGGCATCGCGGCGGCGCTCCTCGGCGACCCGCAGGTGCTGCTCTTCGACGAGCCGGTCAACGGCCTGGACCCGGAGGGCATCCTCTGGGTCCGCAACCTGATGAAGAAGCTGGCCTCCGAGGGCCGGACCGTCTTCGTCTCCAGCCACCTCATGAGCGAGATGGCGCTGACGGCTGACCACCTGATCGTGATCGGCCGGGGGCAGCTGCTCGCGGACATGAGCGTCACGGACTTCATCTCGGCGAACTCCGCCGACTTCGCCCGGGTGCGGACGCCGCAGACCGAGCCGGCGCAGCGGGAGAAGCTGACGGCGGCGCTGATGGAGGCCGGCGGCCAGGTGCTGTCCGAGCCGGACGGCGCGCTGCGCGTGACGGGCCTGGCCCTGCCGAGGATCAGCGACCTGGCGCACGACGCGGACGTACGGCTCTGGGAGCTGTCCCCGCACCAGGCCTCTCTCGAGGAGGCGTACATGCGGATGACGCAGGGCGCGGTGGACTACCGCTCCACCGACGACCGGCTCGCCCACCTCCAGGCGCCGCAGCATCCCGGGCAGCCGGGGTACGGCATGCCGCCGCAGCAGCCGGTGGCGCCCGAGGCTCCGCAGCAGGGCTGGTACGCCCCGCCGCCGCCCGGACAGAACCCGTACGCCGGGGCTCCGCAGGCACCCGCCCCGAGCCCGTACGCCGCCCCGCAGCCGAGCGACACCCCCAAGGACGCCCGATGACCGCCCCCCTCCACCACCACGCTCCGGCGCCGCACGCCTACGTCTCCCCCATCCCGGTCCGCAGGGCGCACCTCGGTGACGCCCTCGCCTCCGAGTGGACGAAGATCCGCTCGGTCCGGTCGACGATGTGGACGCTCGGCGTCATGATCCTGCTGATGCTGGGCATCGGTCTGGGGGTGGCGGCGATCGCCTCGGCCTCCGAGGCGCCCATGGGCGAGGATTCCGCGCTGGCCTTCGGCTTCTTCGGGATGCTTCCGGCGTCGATCTGCGTGATCACGCTCGGGGTCCTGACGATCGCCTCCGAGTACGGCACGGGCATGATCCGCACGACCCTGACCGCCTGCCCGAGCCGGGCGCGGGTGCTGACGGCGAAGGCGGTCGTCTTCTTCCTGCTCGTCTTCACGGTCACCACCGTCTTCGCCTCGCTGGTGGCGGTCGTGCAGGTGGCCATCGTGGACACCGCGGGAGAGCCGACGACCTCCGAGTGGCTGCGGGCGACGGTCGGCGCGGGCGCCTACCTGGCCCTGCTCGGTCTGCTGTCGCTGGCGCTCGGGACGCTCATCCGGCACTCGGCCGGTGCGATCACCGTCATGATCGGTCTGCTGCTGCTCCCGCTGGTGGCGGCGCTGTTCATGTTCTCGGAGGCGCTGAGGTCCGTGCAGGAGGCGCTGTTCACGTACGCGATCCCCTCGCAGATGATCGCGCTGTACAGCGAGCGCCCGCCGTTCGGTGACAGCGGCCCGGCGGGCTGGGAGCCGCTGCTGATCATGGCGGGCGTCACGGCCGCCGCGCTGGCCGGCGCCTACGCCCTGCTCAACAGCAAGGACGTGTGACGACGGGCTGAGAGGTCAGTACCTCGGCGCGTTACGGGACCGCTGCACCCTGCTGGTGCGGCGGTCCTTCGCGTTCCAGCAGGCCTTGTGCCAGTGGCGCCGGTCGTCCACGCCGCCGTACTCGGGCCAGGCGACGACGTGCGGGGCTCCGGACGGGATCTCCTGGTCGCAGCCGGGGCAGCGGTAACGCTTGCCGGGCGAGCTCGCTCCGGCGACCAGGCGGACGTACCACTCCTCGCCCTGCCAGGTCTCGCTGCGCTGCGCACCGCCGTACCGGTCGCCGGGTTCGCCCTGTTGCTGCTGTTCGGGCTTATCGCCGCCTCGGGCACGGTTGTGGCGCGGGGACACGGGCACACCTCACGGGGTCTGGGAACACGGACCGTTCTCTCCAGCCTACGGGCCGCGACACGGTGCCCCGGGCCCCGTCCCCGGCGGCTTAGCCGAAAATCGCAAGAACTTCATGAACGGCCGTTGCCTTTGGCACGTGTCAGACGTTGTTGCCAGTGCGAGGGGAGATACGCGTCGGCCGCGAGGAGGCAGAAGGCGATGCGCGTGGGTACGTTCGTTCTGGCCGCCCAGTTCCCGGGCCAGGGACAAGGCGAGGCGTTGCACCGGGCGGTGCGGACCGCCGAGGTCGCCGAGGAGGCGGGGCTCGACTCCGTCTGGCTCGCCGAGCACCACTTCGTGCCGTACGGGGTCTGCCCCTCGGCCGTGACGCTCGCCGCGCTGCTCCTCGGGCGCACCCGGCGGCTGAGGGTGGGCACGGCGGTGAGTGTGCTGCCGACCGTCCACCCGGTCGCCCTCGGCGAGCAGGCGGCGCTGCTGCACCTCACCTCGGGCGGTCGATTCACCCTCGGGGTGGGCAGGGGCGGGCCCTGGGTCGACCTGGAGGTGTTCGGCGCGGGTCTCCCGGCGTACGAGGGAGGCTTCCCCGAATCGCTCGACCTGCTGCTGCGGTGGCTCGGTGAGCCCCGGGTCGGCGCCGAGGGGGAACGATTCGCTTTCCGCGAGGTGGCGGTCGTGCCCCGGGCCGACGAGCTGATCGGCGGCGAGGCGGGGCCCGAGGTGGTGGTGGCCTGCACCTCGCCGAAGAGCGTGCGGCTCGCCGCGGAGCGCGGGCTTCCGATGCTGCTCGGGATGCACTGCGGCGACGAGGACAAGGCCGAGATGGTCGCGGCCTGGGAGCGCTGTGCGCGGGAGGCCGGGCGGGACCCGGACGAGATCGCGCGGATCGGCGCCGGGCACGTCTCGGCGGGGCTGGCCCAGCTCGCGGACCGGGGGGCGGACGCGGCCGAGGCGCTGGTGAAGGCGATGCCGGGCTGGCTGAAGCAGGGACTCGACGCGCATGTGACGGTCGACGGCCGGCACCGGGCGATGCGGGACCCCGTGGCGTACACGGAGCTGCTGTGCCGGCTGCACCCCGTGGGCACGCCCCGGCAGGCGGCGGACCGGCTCGCGGCGACGGCGGAGCGTACGGGCATCACGCGGTTCGCCCTGCTCGCGGAGGGCTCGGGCGACCTCGCGGCGACCGAGGAGAACGTCCGGCGGCTCGGCGCCGAGGTCCTCCCGCTGCTGGGCTGAGGTCGCGGGGAGAGAGTGTGCTGCCGCTCCGGCATCACTTCGAGGTCGACGCCCGCCGACGCGTGTCGGCACGCGTCGGCCACGTCTCTCGCGGATGCGGAGCGGCAGCACCATGTCTCAGCAGTCGCGCAGTTCCGGCGACTGGTTGAGCAGCTGCCCCCGTACGGACGTGAAGCGGGCGAGCCGCTCGTCCACCGCCGGGTCCAGCGGGAAGACCGCCACGCGGTGGCAGTTCTGGAAGGCGAGACGCACCCCGAAGTGCCGCTGCAGGGCGCCACGAATGGCATCGCTCGCGAGCGCGCGCAGCAGCTGACCACGTGCCTGCTCATTCGGCGGCGGCGTCTGGTTGTCGGCGAACTCTCCGCCGTCGACCTTCAGCTGGGCCACCAGAGAACTGATCATCTCCCATGCGTAGGGCAGGGAGGTCCGGACGCAGTCGACGAAGTCGGCTTCGTCGACCTCGCCTCGCTCGGCCTGTTCCAACAGTGCCGGTGAGACGTCGAGCGACATGGGTTCTCCTCTCGCGACCCCGCGGACGGGGCCTTGCGGGCAGGGACGAAGGCCGGCCGTACGCCACGCAGCGTGCACGGACGACGACCTCCAGCTTCCACGGTAAGCGCGCAGACCGGGTCGCACCAGAAGATTGAGAACACAACAGGCTGATAACCGACGGGTGTTCGGCTCAGGATGATGCCCGAATCGCGCGGAAGAGCGCCCGTCTTGTAGCGTTGCGGACCATGCGTCTCGTCATTGCCCGTTGCTCCGTGGACTACGCGGGTCGGCTCACGGCCCACCTGCCCTCCGCACCCCGTCTGATCCTGATCAAGGCAGACGGGAGCGTCTCGATCCACGCGGACGACCGGGCGTACAAACCGCTCAACTGGATGTCCCCGCCGTGCAACCTGAAGGAGGGTGTCGACGGTGAGGCGGGCGTCTGGACCGTGATCAACAAAGCGGGCGAGAAACTGATCATCACGATGGAGGAAATCCTCCATGACTCCTCGCACGAGCTCGGTGTGGACCCCGGTCTCATCAAGGACGGCGTGGAGGCCCACCTCCAGGAGCTGCTCGCCGACCGAATCGAGACCCTCGGCGAGGGGTACACCCTGATCCGCCGCGAGTACCCGACGGCGATCGGCCCGGTCGACATCCTCTGCCGCGACGCGGACGGTGCGACGGTCGCGGTGGAGATCAAGCGGCGCGGCGAGATCGACGGCGTCGAGCAGCTGACCCGCTACCTGGAGCTGCTCAACCGCGACCCGCACCTGGCTCCCGTGCGGGGCGTCTTCGCGGCGCAGGAGATCAAGCCGCAGGCGAAGGTGCTCGCGACGGACCGCGGCATCGGCTGCGTGGTCCTCGACTACAACGCGCTGCGCGGCATCGAGGACGACAAGCTCCGGCTCTTCTGAGACCGGAGGACGAAGCGGTACGAGTACGGGGGCGGCCCCGGGTGCGGTGAGCGCGCCCGGGGCCGTCCCCGTCTCCGTATGCCTGGTCCCTGGCCCCTGGTCCCCGCGCGGGTCAGGCGGTCGTCGTCTCCGAGGCGGCGGGGCTGTCGGAGGCGGAGGGGCCGCCGCCGAGGGTCGCCGAGGCGGAGTTGCTCGGGGAGTTCTCCCCCGTCGCCGGAGGGCTGGTCGTCGCCGGCGGAGGCGTGGTCGTCTGGGGCGGGGTCGTCGGCGGGGTGGTGCTCGGGGACGGCGTCGTCGTGGTCGTCGGAGGCGTGGTCGACGGGCGCGGCGGGCGCGTCGTGGTCGACGGGCTCGCCGGCGGCTTGGTCGTGGAGGGAGCCGTGGTGCCCGTCGGGCTGCCCGACGGCGACGACGAAGAGGACGGGGACGAGGAGGTGCCCGGCGAGCTCGGGGAGCCCGTGGCGCCGGGGCTCGTCGGCGTGCTCGACGGCGAGGTGCCGTCGGAGCCGGAGGGGCTCGGGGAGCCGGAGGTCGTGGGCGTGCCCGTCTCGCCGGGCTTGCCGGTCTCGTCTCCCTCCCCCGCCTCGCCCTCGGCCGGCGGCTCGTCGCCGTCGAGGCCGTCGTCGGTGCCGCCGTCGGTGGCCGTGCTGTCGGAGGTGACGCGGTTCGTGGCGGGGTCCTCGCCGTTGCCGGAGGTCGCGCCGAGGGTGACGACGGTGCCGAGGACGGCCACGAGGAGCGCGCCCGCGCCGACGGCGGCGAGGTTGCGGCGGGCGCCGGTGAGGATGCCCCCCTTGAGGCCCGCGACGCGGCCGCCCTGGACGGTGTCGGGGCGGGTGATGAGCGTCGGACCCTCGTCGGCGAAGTCCGGGAACGCGGGTATCGCGGAGGCCGCCGCCGGGCCGCTCACGGCACCGCCGGGCAGGGGGGCCGTGAGGGGCTCCGCTGCCGGGAGCGCGAGGCGGGTGGTGCCGCGCCGCAGGGCCGGGGTGCCGCGCGGCGGGGAGACGGGCTCCTCGGCGCGGGCAGCGGCCGGAGTGCCGTGCTCTCCGGAGAGGTCGGCGACGAGCGCGAGCGCCCGGCGGCCGGCGACGGTGCCGCGCTTGTCGGCGAGGACGCCGCGCATGCCGATGGAGGCTTCCAGCTCGGCGCGGGCCCGCTCCAGGTTTCCGGCGCAGATCGCGAGGACGCCGAGCTCGTGGTGGAAGTACGCCTCCTCGGCGACGTCCCCGGCGAGCCGGGCGGCCTCCTGCCCGGAGCGCAGGGCCCGCTCCCAGGCGCCCCAGTGCAGTCCGGCGGCGAAGGCGGGCGCGGCGGCGCGGGCGAGGAGGACGGCGGTGGCCCGGCGCTCTCCGTCGGCGCCGGCCTCGGGGCCGGAGACGAGGGCGGCCAGGGCGGCGAGGAGGGCGTCGGACTCGGCGGCGGCTCGCTCGGGCGTGACGGAGGGGTGGCCGGCCCACCAGGCGTAGTGCTGGGCGGCGCTGTGGACGCGGTCGGCGGCGTCGTGCTCGTACCCGTGGGCGAGGAGCTGGGTGAGGACTCCGGCGGAGAGCCGGTAGCGGGTGCCGACCGGGGAGAGCAGTCCGCAGGCGACGAGTTCGCCGAGGGCGGCGTCGGCGTGGGTGTCGCCGACGAGGGCCGGCAGGTGGGCCTGGTGCGGGACCTCGCCGCCGAGGGCGACGGCGAAGCGCAGGGCGGCCTGGGCGGAGCGGCTGAGGCGGGAGGCGAGGAGGGCGGCGGGGGCGGCGCCCTCGCCGAGGCTGGGCAGGGGTATCTCGCGGAGCTCGACGTCGGGGTCGTCGACGCCGTCGAAGGCGGCGGCGGCAACGGCGGCGGCGGCAGAGGCGGCGGCCGCGGGGTCGGTGGGGCCGAAGGCCTCTTCGAGGGCGCCGAAGGCGTCGAACTCGGCGGGGGTGACGCGCAGCCGGTCGCGCTGGCGCAGCAGCGCCCCGGCCTGGACGAAGCGCAGGGGCAGGCCCTCGGACTCGAACCACAGGTCGCCGGCCCAGTTGGCCTCCTCGTCGGTGAGGGTGCGGCCGACGGCGCTCTCCAGGAGCTTGAGGGAGGCTCCGCGGCCGAGGCCGGCGAGGGCGACCTCCTCGACGTGGGCGCCGGCCGAGGGGGCGGGCGCGTCGGGGGCGGTGGCGAGGAGGAAGGCGCACTCGGGGGCGGCGGCGAGGAGCTCGTCGAGGGCGGAGCCGCCGAATTCGAGGTCGTCGACGACGACGACGGCGCCGATGTCGCGGAGCCGGTCGGGGAGCGTGGTCCGGTCGGGCCGGTGGTTCGGGGCGTACCGGACGGCGGTGAAGAGTTCGTGGAGGAGCTCGGTGGGGGTGCGGTGGTGACCGGAGAGGCGGACGACGCCGTCGGGGGCGAGCTCCGCGCAGTCGCCGGCGACCGCGTCGAGGAGGGCGGTGCGGCCGGATCCGGCGGGGCCGGTCAGGCGGGCGGAGCGGCCGCGGGCGAGGATCTCGGCGAGCCGCTCGCGCTGCTCCTGGCGTTCGAGGAGGGGCAGCGCGGGGGCGGCGGGCCCGGGCGGTACGGGCGGGGCCGCGGCGCGGGCGGCCTCGGCGCGCTCCTCGGGGGTGCGGCGGCGGGGGGCCTCGGGTTCCTGCCCCGGCGGGCAGGGTTCGATCTCGCTGCCGTCGACGGGGTTGACGGTGAGGAGCAGCTCGCCCGAGACGAGCCGGACGACGCGGGCGCGCGCGGGGGCCGCGGGCGAGCGCTCGGGCAGGGCCGCGCCGAGCGCGGCGCGGGCGTCGTCGCCCTCGGTGTCGTGACCGTACTGCTCCGACCCAGAGTTGATCGGGTCCATGGTCCAAGCCCCCAAGAAGCGGTGTCAGGTGCCCGCCGGGTGGGTCCGTCAATGTGCAGGCGACCGAACCCTAGACCGTGGTCAGGCGGTCGGGAACAGCCGGGGTGCTCCGGAGACCAAGACGTCACGGTCTTGTGAGGATTGAGCGTGACGCCTGGCTCACACAGCGGCTTCACAGGCCCGTGTCCCGCCTGTCACCTCCGCCCGCCGGGTCCGCCCGTACCGGCTCCGCCCGTGCCCGCCCCGCCCGTACCGGCTCCGCTCACGTCGAACCCAGCCCGCACCGGCTCGGCCCGTCGGGCCCCGCCCGCACCGGCTCGGCCCGTCGGGCCCCGCCCGCACCGGCTCGGCCCGTCGGGTCCCGCCCGCACCGGCTCGGCCCGTCGGGTCCCGCCCGCACCGGCTCCGCCGTCCGGGGCCCGCCCGTACTGCCGGCTCCGCCCGCCGTGTGTCAGACCCGCGGCAGCGACTCCGCGGCGAGTCCGCCCTCGATGGCGAGGATGCGGTGGAGCTTGGTGGCCACGAGCAGCCGCTGCATCTGGGGCGGCACCCCGCGCAGGACGAGGCGCCGGCCGCAGCGGCCGGCCCTCCGGTGAACGCCCATGATCACGCCGAGCCCGGTCGCGTCCCAGGAGTCGAGGCCGGTCAGGTCGAGCACCAGATCGCCGACTCCGTCGTCGACGGCCGAGTGCAGGACCGTACGGGCGTCCGCCGCGCTGCGGACGTCGAGGCGGCCCCCGACGACCAGCTCGACATGGTCGCCCCTGATGTGCATATGCGCTCCCCGAGAGTGCTCCGTCTTCGCAACAACTGACTGCCGCACCGGCAGATACGTTGCGCCTTGTCAGCGAACCGATACCGAAATTCACCCCACGGAGTGAGGGCGGGGTGGCGGGCCGGACTCAGTGCTTGTAGAAGCCCTGCCCGCTCTTGCGCCCGATGTCACCCGCGTCCACCATCCGGCGCATCAGCTCCGGGGGTGCGAACTTCTCGTCCTGGGACTCGGTGTAGATGTTGTTGGCCGCGTTCACCAGGATGTCGATGCCGGTGAGGTCGGCGGTGGCGAGCGGGCCCATGGCGTGGCCGAAGCCGAGCTTGCAGGCGATGTCGATGTCCTCGGCGGTGGCGACGCCCGACTCGTAGAGCTTGGCGGCCTCGACGACGAGGGCCGAGATGAGGCGGGTGGTGACGAAGCCGGCGACGTCGCGGTTGACGACGATGCAGGTCTTGCCGACGGACTCGGCGAACTCCCGGGCGGCGGCCAGGGTGGCGTCGCTGGTCTTGTAGCCGCGGACCAGCTCGACGAGCTGCATCATCGGGACCGGCGAGAAGAAGTGGACGCCGACGACGGCCTCCGGACGCTCGGTCACCGCGGCGATCTTGGTGATCGGGATCGCGGAGGTGTTGGACGCGAGGACGGCGCCGTCCTTGGCGATCTTGTCGAGCGAGCGGAAGATCTCGTGCTTGACGTCGAGGTTCTCGAAGACGGCCTCGACGACGATGTCGGCGTCGGCGACCGCGTCGAGCTCGGTGGTGGCGGTGATCCGGCCGAGGGCGGCCTCCGCGTCGGCCTCGCTCAGCTTGCCCTTCGCGACGAACCGGTCGTACGACGTCTTGATGCCGTCGGTGCCGCGGGTCAGCGCGGCGTCCGTGACGTCACGCAGGACGACGTCCCAGCCCGCCTGTGCCGAGACCTGCGCGATGCCGGATCCCATGAGTCCGGCCCCGATGACGGCGAGCTTCCTGGCCACGATGTTCCACCCCTTAACGCCTGTTCACTTCTGACTCTCCGGCGGAGATTAGCGGTCGCGGGGCGCCATGTGACCGCTAAGTAATGCGCGTCACGCCCTCTTTGACGGACGTCACACTCACGACACCTCTTCCATGCCACCCTTCCGGTCGCGACATACCCCTAGGGGGTATAGAGTCCTCCGGCGAGAGGAGGCACCACCATGCGTCCGTACGCCCTGCGAGCCGCCCCGGCACCCGTGCTGCTCCTGGCGGGCATGGTCAGCCTGCAGTTCGGGTCCGCCTTCGCGAAGCGGCTCTTCGAGCAGACCGGCCCGACCGGCGCGACCCTCCTGCGCCTGCTCATCGCCGCCGCCCTGCTCTGTCTGGTGTCCCGGCCCGCGCCCCGGCTCCTGCGCACCCACTGGCGCCTGCTGCTCCCCTACGGAGCGGTCTTCGCCGTCATGCAGTTCGCCTTCTACGAGGCGACCTCCCGGCTGCCCCTCGGGGTCGTCGTGACGCTGGAGTTCAGCGGACCGCTGCTGCTCGCGGCGGTCACCTCGCGGCGCGCGCTCGACCGGCTCTGGGTGGCCGTCGCCGCCGCCGGCCTGCTCGTCCTCGGCGGTACGCGGGGCATGGACGATCCGGCCGGCCTCGCGGCGAGCCTGCTCACCGGCGCGGCGCTGACCGGCTACATCCTGCTCGGCGCCCGGGTGGGCCGCGCGGTCCCCGGCGGCTCCGGCCTGGCGCTCGGCCTGACCGTGGCCGCCGTCCTCGCGCTGCCCGTCGCGCCGGTGCTGGGCCTGCCCTCCCTGGACGTCCTGCTCGACCCCGGAGTGCTCGGTGCGGCGCTCGCGGTGGCGGTCCTGACGACCGTCGTCCCCTTTTCGCTCGAGTTCGCCGCGCTGCGGCGGCTGCCGCCGCGGGTCTTCGCCGTGCTGTCCACGGTGGAGCCGGTCATCGCGGCGCTGGCCGGCCTCGCCCTCCTCGGCGAACGGCTCTCCCCCGCCCAATGGGCCGCCGTGCTCTGCGTGGTGACCGCGGCCGTCGGCACCGCCCGCCGGCCGGCCGCACCCGACGGAACCCCCGGCCCCGCATCGTCCGATCGATCCCCTTCACGGAAGAACGGAGTGCACACATGACCACCCTGACCACCTCCCGCACCCGCACCCGCACCGTCCCGCCGCGGGTCGCGCCCCTCCTGGAGACCGTCAGCCGCGCCCACCGCTCGGCGGTCCTCGTCGCGGGCGGCTACTTCGAAACGACCGCCGGCATCGGGGAGTTCTCACTGAGCTCCTTCGCCCTGGCCCAGGAGACCGGCGCCGCCGCCCGCCACCTGCACCGGGGCAACAAGGTCGTGTACGACGTCATCGTCAACGACCTCGGCATGTCCTGTTCCGACGACGTCTGCACGCTGCCGGCCGCCGGCCCCGCGGAGACCGACCTCTCCCCGCTCACCGCCGCGGCGGCCGCCGCCGGGTCCTCCTTCACCGTCACCCGCGAGCGCACCCTGCGCAATCGCGCCGCGCGGGCCATGAAGCACCGGCTGCGCGAACCGGCGGAGCACCCGTTGTTCCACCGGGACGGGGACGAGGTCCTGTTCCGTTCCCGCCAGTACGCGAAGGTGCTCGCCGGGGCCGTAAAGGACGACCACGTCGTACCGCGCTGCCCGCTGATCGTCGCCGAGTACTTCGCGCGCTACTTCGCCCGGCTGAGGGCCGCCTTCCCGGACTGCGCCCGCCGTCACGTCGTCGACATCAACTCGCTCGCCGACCGGGACAAGGTGACCAAGGGCGCCGAGATCTACCTCCGTACGCAGGCGGGCCCCGACGAGGAGATCGTCCTCGTCTTCGCCGACGCGGCGTGCGCCGATCCGATCGCCCTGCCGTACACCGCGCTCGACTTCTGACGGACCGCCACCGAGGACAGGGAGCACAGCCATGGCCACGATCTACCTCGACCACCAGGCGACCACACCGGCGGACCCGGCGGTCGTCGAGGCGATGACCTTCGCCGCCACCCACTGCTTCGCCAATCCGTCGAGCCCGCACGCGGCCGGCATCCGCGCCTTCCGCGAGGTCGAGCGGGCACGCGGGGCCGTCGCCCGGCTCGTCGGGGCGGCGCGCAGCGAGATCTACTTCACGTCGGGCGCGACGGAGGGCAACAACCTCGCGATCAAGGGCGTCGTCACGCCGGGCGAGCGCCGTCATGTGGTGACCACGGCGGTGGAGCACAAGTCCGTGCTCGACAGCTGCCGTTCCCTGCGGGACGCCGGGCACGACGTGACCGTGCTGCCCGTCGACGCCGAGGGCAGGGTCTCCGCGCGCGAGGTGGCGGCGGCGCTCCGGCCGGAGACGGCGCTGGTGTCGGTGATGCTCGCGAACAACGAGATCTCCACCATCCAGCCGGTGGCGGAGATCGGCGCGGTGACCCGGGCGGCCGGGGTGCCGCTGCACTGCGACGCGACGCAGGGCGTGGGCTCGCTGCCCGTCGACGTCCGGGCGCTCGGGGTCGACCTCCTCACCTTCTCGGGGCACAAGATCTACGGCCCGAAGGGCGTGGGCGTGCTGTACGTCTCCAACGACCTCTCCGACCGCGCCCCGCTGGCGCCCCTCCTGCACGGCGGCGGCCAGGAGCGCGGACTGCGTGCGGGCACGGTCAACACCGCCGCCGTCATCGGTCTGGGCGCGGCCGTCGGCGTGCTCGCGGCGGGCCGGGAGGAGGAGGCGGTACGCCTCGCGGGGCTGCGGGACCGGTTCCTCTCCACGCTCGCGGAGTCGGTCCCGTACACGCTGAACAGCGGGACGGGACCGGGGTTCCTGCCGCACGCGGTGAACCTGTCCTTCGAGGGCACGGACGCCCAGCAGCTCCTCCTGGAGGTCACGGACATCGCGGTGTCGACGGGTTCGGCCTGCAACAGCTCGGCGCAGGAGCCCTCGCACGTCCTCACGGCGGCCGGTCTCGCGCCGGAGCGGATCCGGGGCAGCATCCGGGTGGGCTTCGGCCGCTTCACCACCGAGGAGGACGCCGTCCGCGCGGCGCGCGCGCTGGCGGCGGGGGTGGCACGCCCGACGGTCGGGGCCGCCTGACGGCGCGAAGGCGGCCGCGGACCCTCAGCCCTCGCGCGCGGCGGCGGGCCCGGCCCCTCGGCCCTCGCGTACGGCGTAGGTCAGGACCCTCTCGCTGAGCAGCTCCTCGATCTCGTCGAGGAGGACGAGGGCCTCGCGAGAGACCGTCGTCGCCTTGCGTCCCGCGGTCATCTCGCGCGTGATGTAGGCGACGACGGTGTTCTCGATCCAGGCGAGCTGGCCGCCGACGAGCAGCGGCAGCGGGTCGTCGGCGGCGGCTCCGGTCTCCTCGCGGAGGGTGGTGACGACGGCGTCGTGGACCTGCTGCTGGAGGTGGAAGAGCCGGGCCTTGAGGGTGGGGGCGTGCTCGATGACGTTCATGAAGGCGTCGAAGCCGTCCATGAGTCCGTACGCGGGCGAGACGGCGCCGATGTCCTGGCGGAGTTCGCGCAGGACGGCGCCGGCGGCGGACTCGCCCCGGTCGCGGCCGCGGATCATCCGGGCGAGGCGCTGGGTGACGCCGTCCATCCGGTCGAGGAAGAGGTCTTCTTTGGCCGGGAAGTAGTTGTACACGGTGTTGACGGAGACGTCCGCCGCCTCGGCGACGTCGGCGACGGTCACGGCCGTGAAGCCGTGCTCCAGGAAGAGCCCGGTCGCGATGTCCGAGATCCGCTGCTTCGTCTCGCGCTTCTTGCGTTCCCTGAGTCCCTCGGCCATGCCCACATCCTAGGCTCCCTGAAATTTTGCACCACCTGAAAACTTGGTGCCGTTGCAAAATTTCAGTGACTCTGTTTCTGTAGTCGCCATGCCCATCATCAGTACGGCCGGGCTCGCCCGGACCTTCTCCAGCAAGAACGGCCCCGTCGAGGCCGTCCGCGGGATCGACCTGACCGTCCGGCCGGGTGAGATCCTCGGACTCCTCGGACCCAACGGCGTCGGCAAGACCACCACCCTGCGGATGCTCACGACGCTGCTCCCGCCCACCGGCGGCGCGGCCACCGTCGCCGGCCACGACCTCGTCAAGGCCCCCGCGGCCGTACGCCGCCGCATCGGGTACGTCGCCCAGTCCGGCGGGCTCGACCCCCAGGAGACGGTCCGCTCCGAGCTCGTCCTCCAGGGCAGGCTCCACGGACTCGACCGCACCCGCGCGACCGCCCGCGCCGAGGAACTCGCGGAGGACCTCGGCCTCACGGAACTGCTCGACCGGCCGACCCCGGCGCTCTCCGGCGGCCAGCGCCGCCGCCTCGACCTCGCGATGGGGCTCACCCACCGACCGGAGGTCCTCTTCCTCGACGAGCCGACGACCGGCCTCGACCCCGGCAGCCGCGCCGACCTGTGGGCCCTGGTGCGGCGGCTGCGCGACGAGCACGGCACGACCGTCGTCCTCACCACGCACTACCTGGACGAGGCCGACGCGCTCGCCGACCGCATCGTGATCGTGGACAAGGGCACGGTCGTCGCCGAGGGCAGCCCCGCCGCGCTCAAGGCCGAGCACGGCGCGACCACACTCCAGGACGCCTTCCTCGCCGTCACCGGCCGCGGCCCGGCCCCCGCCGACACCACTCCCGTAGCGGTCTGACGCCTGCCTTCCGGATCGGACCCCGCTCCCTGTTCCGGCCGCCTGATCCGGAAGACAGGCCCTGACGCCACCCGACAAGGACCCTGATGCTTCTCCACGACACCGCGCTGCTCTTCGGGCGCTACGCCCGCCAGACCCTGCGCTCCCCGTTCCAGATCTTCTTCGGCGCCCTGATGCCGCTGCTCTACCTGTTCCTCTTCGGGCCGCTGCTCACCGATCTCCCGCTGGGCCGCGAGGGCGACTCCTGGCAGATCCTCGTCCCCGGCCTGCTGCTCCAACTCGGGCTCTTCGGTGCCTCGTTCGCCGGCTTCTCGATCATCATGGAGAAGAGCTGGGGCGTGTTCGACCGGATGCGGGTCACCCCCGTGAGCCGGCTCGCGCTGCTGCTCGGCCGGGTCCTGCGCGACGCCGCGCTCTTCGTCTTCCAGGCGGTGCTGCTCGTCCTGGTGGCCGTGCCGATGGGCCTCAGGGCGCCGCTCGCCGGGATCCTGATCGGCTTCGGGTTCGTCGCCCTGCTCTCGGCGGCGCTCGCCTCGCTCTCGTACGCGCTGGCCCTGAAGCTGCCGAGTCCGCAGGAGTTCGGCCCCGCGATCAACACGCTCGCGATGCCGGCGATGCTGCTGTCCGGCCTGATGCTGCCGATGGCCCTCGCGCCCGGCTGGCTGGACGCGGTCTCGCACCTCATGCCGTTCCGCTATCTGGTGGACGCGGTCCGGGAGGCGTACATCGGCCACTACACGTCACCGGCCATGCTGTACGGCGTCCTCGTCGCCCTCGCGCTGACGGCGCTCGCCGTGACGGTGGGCACACGGACGTTCCGGAGCTCCCACGCCTAACTAGTCTTGACCCCATGGTCAATCTGACGCGCATCTACACCCGTACCGGCGACCAGGGCACCACCGCCCTCGGCGACATGAGCCGGACCGCCAAGACGGATCTGCGGATCTCGGCCTACGCCGACGCCAACGAGGCCAACGCCGTCATCGGCACGGCCGTCGCCCTCGGACAGCTGGACGAGGAGGTCGTGAAGGTCCTCGTCCGCGTCCAGAACGACCTGTTCGACGTGGGGGCCGACCTCTGCACGCCCGTCGTCGAGGATCCCAAGTACCCGCCGCTGCGTGTCGAGCAGAGTTACGTCGACAAGCTGGAGGCCGACTGCGACCGCTTCCTGGAGGAGCTGGAGAAGCTCCGCTCCTTCATCCTGCCCGGCGGCACGCCCGGTGCGGCCCTGCTGCACCAGGCGTGCACGGTGGTCCGGCGCGCGGAGCGCTCCACCTGGGCGGCCCTGGAGGTGCACGGCGAGTCGATGAACGCCCTGACCGCCACCTACCTCAACCGTCTGTCAGACCTGCTCTTCATCCTTGCGCGGACGGCGAACAAGGAGGTCGGGGACGTGCTCTGGGTCCCCGGCGGCGACCGCTGAGACGCTCTCCCGAGCCGAGGCCGCCGGGTCCTTCTTCGGCCAGATCGCGTAGCTGAGCGCGATCAGGCCGTGGATGCCCGCCGCCCTCCAGGCGAAGAAGATCCAGCTCCGCAGCGCATCGGTGTTCCCGTCGCCGCCGACGTACCAGGCCGCAAGGAGCAGCAGCACGGAGGCGACGGAGGCGGCGACCACCGAGCCGAGCCAGAGCCGGCCCTCGTGGCGGGCGCGCGCCATGCCGTACCGCGGCGGCTTCGGGGGCGGCGGGCCGCCGCCGAGGCGGTGGGCGGCGTGGCCGTCGAGCCACTTCACGGTCCGGTGGCCGTGGCCGACGGTGTAGCCGATGTAGACGGCGGCGAGCCCGTGCCGCCAGCTCGGTTCCGCTCCGTTCTTGAGGTCGATCGCGGTGACGACCAGGAGCAGCACCTCCAGGAGCGGCTCGCACAGCAGCAGCGCCATGCCCGCGCGGGGCATCTTCAGGAGATAGCGGGTGGCGAGGCCGGCGGCCAGCAGGACCCAGAAGCCCACCTCGCAGATCACGATCAGCGCGACGATCACGGCGGTTCCCCTTTCGGTTCCCCCTCAGCGTCCCGTGGGATCGGGCCCGGTTCGTCGTCGCCGGTGACGAAGTCCGTCTACATCCTTCGACGGAGGCCGACCGGGGAACGGATCGGCCCGGACGAGGAGGTCTCCGCACGTGGGGGCGTGTTGGATGGGTACGTGACGCTCCCCCGCCCGCACCGTACCGACCTTCTCATCGCCGTCTCGGGTCTCGCCTGCGGCCTGCTTCTGTGGTCGTTCGGGCTGTACACCACGGGCGACGACCGCCTCTTCGGCCAGCGCTGGGCGCCGCTGATCCCGCTCGTCGTGATGGCCGGGACGGAGGCCCTGCGCCGTACCGCTCCGCAGACGGCCCTCGCCGTCGCGACCCTGGCGATCGTCGGAGACCAGTTCACCCACGGCAACCTCGCCACGGTCCTGATGTTCACGGACGTGGTCTACGCCGCCGTGGTCTACGGCACGCCCAAGCAGGCCCGGCGCATCCCGTACACGACGGCGCTCGTCACCGTCACGACGACGGTGGTGTTCCTCGTCTGGTGGCAGAACGCGATCGCGCTCCTCCTGGGCGTGATCACCGGCATACTCTCCTTCCTCCCCGCGATCACCGGCGCGGTGGTCCGCAACCACCGGGAGGCGGCGGATGCCGCCCGGCTGCGCGCCGAGCAGACCGCGCTGCTCGCCGAGATGGACCGGACGCAGGCCGTGGTGGCCGAGCGGTCCCGGATGGCGCGCGAGCTGCACGACATGGTGGCGAACCACCTCTCCGCGATCGCGATCCACTCCACGGCCGCGCTCTCGCTCGACGAGCCGGCCACCACCCGGCAGGCGTTGACCGTGATCCGTGAGAACAGCGTCGCGGGTCTCGCCGAGATGCGGCGGCTCATCGGGCTCCTGAGGGACAGCAGCGGGGACACGGAGCCGGCCGCCGCGCCCACGCTCGCGGGTCTCGACGCGCTGGTGGCCCGGTCCGCGGCCAACGCGGAGCCGAGCGGTCTCGTCCTCGTCCTCGACGACACCCGCCGGAGCCAGGGCGGACTCCCGGCGCCGGTGGAGCTGGCCGCGTACCGGATCGTGCAGGAGTCCCTGACGAACGCGCTCAAGCACGCGGCACCCGGCGAGGTGCGGGTGACCGTGGGCCAGGACCCGGGCGCGCTGTGGGTCCGGGTGACGAGCCCCTTCGGGGAGCGGCCCGGACCGACCGCGCCCGGTTCGGGCGCCGGTCTGGTGGGGATGCGGGAGCGGGTGGCGCTGCTCGACGGCGTCTTCGAGGCGGGCCCGGTCACGGACGGCGAAGGACGGAAGAGGTGGCGGGTCCGGGCGGAACTGCCCGTGGGCGCGAACGACGAGGAGCGGACATGACGGGTGCGGGCGGGCGAGGAGCGGATGACGGCACGGGCGGGCGAGGAGCTGATGGCAGCACGGGCGGAGTCGGCGGGGACGGCCGTACGGGCGAAGGGGGCGCGGACATGACCGTGCGGGTGGTGGTCGCCGAGGACCAGAGCGCGGTACGGGCGGGGCTCGTCCTGATCCTGGGCAGCGCCCCGGACATCGAGGTGGTCGGGGAGGCGGCGGACGGGGAGCGCGCGGTGGAGCTGGCCCGCGAACTGCGCCCCGACCTGGTCCTGATGGATGTGCAGATGCCGCGGATGGACGGGGTGACGGCGACCGGGATCGTCGTGTCGGAGGGGCTCGCCGACGTGCTCGTCCTGACCACCTTCGATCTGGACGCGTATGTGTTCGGGGCGCTGCGGGCGGGCGCCGCGGGCTTCCTCCTGAAGAACGCGGAGGCGCGGGAGCTGATCGAGGCGGTGCGGACGGTGGCGCGCGGCGAGGGGCTGATCGCCCCGGCGGTGACCCGGCGGCTGATCGCGGAGTTCGCCGCGGGCCGTCCGGCGCGGACGGCGTCCGGGACGGATCCGGCGGTGCTCGACGCCCTGACGCCCCGGGAGCGGGAGGTGCTGTCCGCGCTGGGCGGCGGTCTGTCGAACGCGGAGATCGCGGTACGTCTCGACATGGCGGAGGCGACGGTGAAGACGCACGTCAGCAAGGTGCTGGGGAAGCTGGAGTTGCGCAGCAGGGTTCAAGCAGCGGTGCTGGCACAGGAGTTGGGCGTTTAGGAGGACATCGGCGACGTTGGTCTGGACCTCTTGACGATTGGTCCAGACCTTCCTACGCTCGCGGGGCGCGCGCATCTTCACGGACCACCCCCACCTATGTCCGTCCGCAACTTGAGGAGCACCGTTGAGCACTCAAGCACCGACGCGCAGAACAGGGTTCAGAGCCCGGGCCGCCGCCGGTCTCACCGCCCTGATCCTGCCGCTGGCCGCCATGGTCGGCCTCGCGACCCCCGCCGAAGCGGCCACCTCGGCCACGGCGACCTACACGAAGACCCAGGACTGGGGCACCGGCTTCGAAGGCAAGTGGACGGTGAAGAACACCGGCACCACGACCCTCTCCTCCTGGACCGTCGAGTGGGACTACCCCGCCGGCACCGCCGTCACCTCCGCCTGGGACGCCACCGTCACCAGCTCCGGCACCCACTGGACCGCCAAGAACGTCGGCTGGAACGGGACCCTCGCGCCCGGCGCCTCCGTCTCCTTCGGCTACAACGGCACCGGCTCGGGCGCGCCCACCGGCTGTAAGATCAACGGCGCCGCCTGCGACGGCACCTCCCAGCCGGGCGACACCCCGCCCTCGGCCCCCGGCGCCCCGGTCGCCTCCGGCATCACCGACACCTCGGTGAAGCTGACCTGGACCGCCGCGACCGACGACAAGGGCATCAAGAACTACGACGTCCTGCGCGGCGGCACCAAGGTGACCACCACCACCGCCCTCACGTACACCGACAGCGGGCTCACCGCCGGCACCGACTACAGCTACACGGTCGTCGCCCGCGACACCATCGACCAGACCGGCCCCGCCACCGGCCCGGTCCCCGTCCGCACCACCGGCGGCGGGGGCGGCAACCCGATCCCCAACGCCGTGAAGATGGGCTACTTCACCAACTGGGGCGTCTACGGCCGCAACTACCACGTGAAGAACATCGTGACCTCGGGCTCCGCGTCCAAGATCACCCACATCAACTACGCCTTCGGCAACGTCACCGGCGGCAAGTGCACCATCGGCGACGCGTACGCCGACTACGACAAGGCCTACACCGCCGACCAGTCCGTCGACGGCGTCGCCGACACCTGGGACCAGCCGCTGCGCGGCAACTTCAACCAGCTCCGCAAGCTGAAGAAGGCCTACCCGAACATCAAGGTGCTGTGGTCCTTCGGCGGCTGGACCTGGTCCGGCGGCTTCGGCCAGGCCGTGCAGAACCCGACCGCCTTCGCCCAGTCCTGCTACGACCTGGTCGAGGACCCGCGCTGGGCCGACGTCTTCGACGGCATCGACCTGGACTGGGAGTACCCGAACGCCTGCGGTCTGTCCTGTGACACCAGCGGTGCGGCTTCCTTCAAGAACATGATGCAGGCCATGCGCGCCAAGTTCGGCGCGAACAACCTCGTCACCGCGGCCGTCACGGCCGACGCCTCCGCCGGCGGCAAGATCGACGCCGCCGACTACGCGGGCGCCGCGCAGTACATGAACTGGTTCAACGTGATGACGTACGACTTCTTCGGCGCCTGGGCGGCGCAGGGCCCGACGGCCCCGCACTCCCCGCTCACCTCGTACGCCGGCATCCCGCAGGCCGGCTTCAACTCCGCCGAGGCGATCGCCAAGTTCAAGGCGAAGGGCGTCCCCGCCAACAAGCTGCTCCTCGGCATCGGCTTCTACGGCCGCGGCTGGACCGGCGTCACCCAGTCCGCCCCGGGCGGCACGGCGACGGGCCCGGCGCCGGGCACGTACGAGCAGGGCATCGAGGACTACAAGGTCCTCAAGACCTCCTGCCCGGCCACCGGCACCGTCGCGGGCACGGCGTACGCCAAGTGCGGCAGCAACTGGTGGAGCTACGACACCCCGGCCACGGTCACGTCCAAGATGAGCTGGGCGAAGAACCAGGGCCTGGGCGGCGCGTTCTTCTGGGAGTTCAGCGGTGACACCGGCAACGGCGAACTCGTCGGCGCCATCAACACCGGCCTGAACTGACACGGACGGCTAGGGCGGAAGCGGGGGCCGGCGCAGCACGCCGACCCCCGCTTCTTCACGCACTACGCGACATTCACCCGCTGACCGGGAGGCGCCGCCTCCAGCCAGGCCATGAAACCGGTCCGCGCGTCCTCGCTCATCGCGAGCTCCAGGCGGACCCCGCCGTACGTACAGGCCTGGATCACCGCGTCGGAGAGCAGCGCGAGCTCTTCCTCGCCCTCCGGCATCCGGCGCTCCATGGCCACGATGGCCGAACGCTCCAGGACACGGCGCGGACGGGGGGAGTACGAGAAGACACGGAACCAGGCGATCTCGTCACCGCTGTAGCGGGCGACGCCGTACACCCAGCCCTTGCCGGTCGGATCCGGCTCGTCGGGGATGTCCCAGCGCAGCGAACAGTCGAAGGTGCCGCCGGCGCGCTGGATCAGTCTCCGGCGCAAGCCGAAGACGAAGAGCCCGATCACCACCAGTGCGACGACCAGGCCGCACACGAGCAGAGCGAGGAACATCTTCACCGACCTCCTCGCTGCGTCCCGTAGCCGGCACCGCCGGCAGAACCGAATACAACCTGCATCTGCATCGCCTCAGCCGCGGCACGGTCCGGAAGATTCCGGAC